>JAHFRR010000083.1 GCA_023266165.1 Thiotrichales bacterium | reverse complement strand
ATCCGTTGGTTTTCCTGAGCTTTCATGAAAGCCTAATTAATCCTGGATCCTGACGCCTGCTGCGCAGTGTCAGGACGACGAACGGTGGTAATGTGCGCAAAGATGTGTGCATGCCGTAGCCCGCAAGGGGCGAGGGGATAAGAAATGCCATGCGAAAGTTACTTGCTTTCTTGCATTACCCATTCAAAACGACATAGAGCCATTTTTTTTCAACTTGGACATTCACTTTTTTGAAAATTAAATGCTTGGGTGGCGTGAGTAGTTACAAAAAATCATAGCGGATGCGTATGCTTAAACCACTCTGCAAAACTCTCATCCTCCAACGCATAACTACCTCGGCTCGACTGCCACAGAAACCCTTGCTCTCGCAGGGATTGAATGGCTGTTTGCACCGACGAGAGAGAAATCACAGGTTGTTCAAGCGCTGCTTTATAATATTGCATGGACTCTTCTGAAAACGGCGACCATGCTCGCCCTTGTTGCACCAGCAAACCCAGTATGGCTTGATGCAGAGGGGGCAGCGCATTAAAGTCACTCTCAAACTCATCCCAAATTTGAGTGTGCCACAAAAAAGCATCCTCTTTTAACAACGCAGAAAAGGAAGATGCCTCATGGTTGATGGCCGTACGCCCCACAATCTGACGCAACACCTCAGGGCGATGTCCTGTCAGCTGAAAAGCTTCCCACATACTGTCTTTGCTGAACTGATTGTTCACACCCAGGCTTAGATTGACTTTATCCGTAAAAAAATCTGTATAATCACGGCCTAATAAAGGAAAAGCAATGATCTCCGAACCAAAAAAAGGCTGCTCTTTCTTAATGACCAGCTGTGCGAGTTTGTCTCGATTAGAGCCTGTAAACACCAGCATTAAGTCTGGCTTTGCATGAAGAGAGTTGATTTGATCACGCGCAGACTTCAAGGCAAACATAGCGTTGACACCCTGCGCAGTGGTCAAAGCATGCTGCGCCTCATCGATGATCAACAATAAGCCTTAGCCAAATGCACTCTTTTAAACGAGAAGTTCTCTGTCACCGCATGCTCCTATGGCTCAACAGAGCCCAATTATGTTGAATTATGTCGAGAACCATAATTTATGGTTTCAAAGGTAATTACACAGCATTGAGATTTTGGATCAAGAATCTTCATACGCAGGCAAAATACCGCCCCACCCCATGCACCAGTGCATCCCATGTCGTAAACCTTGAAAAGGCTAGCATAGCCTCATTTGAATCCCTACCTGCTGCACGCAGAAAGTATTTCCCCAATGTGCGGGCTTGTAAGAGGGCTATGGACTCAGGCTCTAGCTCCAGATCTATCAGGCGTTGAACATGCGCCAGCAATAATTCACCGATCTGATGGGGGGTAGGCGTCCTATAAGCCACCCCTTTATCGATCGCCATCAGGTGGGCAAAAAGCCAAGGGCGCCCCACAGAAGCCCTGCCGATCATGGCACCCGCGCAACCCGTATGACGCATCATCGCTGAAAAAGAGGCATGATCTTTGATATCCCCATTACCAATGACGGGAATATGATACACCTGAGCTATTTGAACGATCTGCGCAATTTCATCTAATCTCACGGGTTGATCATAGGACTCAGTCCAATGCCGACCATGAACAATGATGCCTGCAACACCTGCATCGCAGGCAGCTTTCACAATATCTGCATTAAAGCCATCCCCACTCTCACCATCCACGCGAATCTTGATTGTCAAAGGGATCGATCCGATCTGCGCTTTCATCGCAGCAAGAGCCTGATAAAGCGCTTTAGGCTGAGATAACCAGGCAGACCCACCGTGCTTCTTACGAATTTTATCGACGGGACACCCACAGTTAAGATCAATCAGATCAGCGCCCAGCGCCACTGCACGCGAAGCTGCTTGAGCTAACTCGAAAGGGGAGTTTCCAGAAAGCTGAAAGCACAAGAGCCCCTCTCGCTCACTTTTAAAAATATAGCGCTTGGGAGGGTGGTGAAGAAGGGTTTTTGCCGAGATCATCTCTGTCGTGCAATATCCCACGCCTCCAAATGACCAGATCCCCTCTCGAAACGCTGCCGTGCTCACCCCTGCCAGCGGTGCTTGGATCAGGTTTGAAGGCACTGTGAGCGTGCCTAAGGTGAGGGGATGTATATCACGATGAGATATGGGGGGCACTTCACACCCCATCTCCACTGAAGGGGTTGATAAGAGTGACATCACCATCTGTAAAATCTGAAGTATTGCGCATTGCAAGCGCAAGCCCGTGAGAGCGGGCAACCGCAGCAATTTGAGCGTCAATAACACTGAGAGGTCGCCCTATCGCTTTCCTTTTTGCTAAAATTTTCCCATACACACGAGCAGCATGGGTATCAGGCGAGGATTTCATCATTTCAGAAATCACATTTGTATCCAACAGAATCATGATAAAAGATCTATGGGCTGATGAGGGACTCGCAAAGCTCTCATCATTTCTTCAAGACTTTCTTCATCTTCCGTCTCAGCATGATTGGAGTAGTGTCCAAAGCACCTCTCAAATGCAGTATACAGGGACTCGGACACATCACTCACCGCCGCCGAGATAATGCGTTTTGCCTCTTCTTCAATGGACACATGATGCTCAAGCGACCTCATACGCAACTGTGCATACACACGATCGTCAAGCTTACTCAGACTTAAGTATGCCATGATTCTTCCTCCCATGATTTCTCATATCCTTTCTCTGGAGACTTTAACACGTGATTGTTTTTTTGTCTATACACTCCCTCTTGAATTTTCAAACAACCGCCCCCATACTCTGCCTTGAGTCATTTTTTTAAGAGGGTCAAGCTATGGATGCCGTCATACATGGGACAACGATTCTAGCGGTGCGCCGTCATGGTATCGTTGTCATGGGGGGAGATGGGCAAGCGACGATGGGGACGATGATCGCTAAAACCAATATTTGCAAGGTACGCCGTCTGTTTCACAATAAAATTATTGCAGGTTTTGCAGGGGCCACAGCAGATGCTTTCACCTTGTTTGAACGGTTTGAGGCAAAGCTTGAGATGCACCAAGGGCATTTGGAAAAAGCAGCCGTGGAGCTGGTGCGAGATTGGCGATCTGATAAAATCTTAAGAAAGCTTGAGGCTATGATTTTAGTCGCAGATAAAAATACGACTCTGTTGATCTCCGGCACGGGCGATGTCATGGGCGAAGAGGCGCATGGAGTGATGTCCATTGGCTCAGGATCCCCGTATGCCAAGTCTGCTGCGCTGGCACTCGTTCAAAACACAGCACTTTCTGCTGATGAGATTGTCAAGAAATCTCTAGTAATTGCAGCAGATACGTGTATCTACACCAACCATAACTTTACGTTTGAGTCTATATAGTTTTGAATAGTTTTTTAAGTGAATAAAATAAAGGATTGTGATTTATGTCAACTGCGACAACGATGATACCCATGACACCCAAAGAGATTGTCCATGAGCTGGATCAGTATATCATTGGCCAGGATGATGCCAAAAAGTCTGTCGCCATTGCGTTGCGCAATCGCTGGAGACGCATGCAATTAGACGACAAGCTCCGTCATGAGGTCACCCCTAAGAATATCTTGATGATTGGCCCTACAGGGGTCGGAAAGACTGAGATTGCAAGGCGTTTAGCCAAATTGGCAGATGCGCCTTTTATTAAGGTGGAAGCCACAAAGTTCACAGAGATTGGCTATGTAGGGCGCGACGTAGACTCCATTATTCGAGATTTGGTAGAGACTTCCTTGAAGCTCACGCGATCACAAGCCAAAAAGCGCGTGGATCAGCGCGCGCATGAAGCGGCTGAAGAGCGCATTCTCGATGCCCTCCTTCCCCCTGCTCGCACCAGTACGCGCCCTAAAAACCCCATTGGTTTTGCCAATGAGCCTGTCGCACTCCCTGGCAAAGAAAAAATCGAGCCACACCCCTTGACAGACGATGAGCAAAGCGCACGGAATCTCTTTCGCAAAAAGCTTCGCGCGGGCGAGATGGATGAGACTGAAATTGAAGTCGACCTGCCTGCCGTCACCGTTTCAGGGACGATTCACACACCCCCTGGCATGGAAGACATGGCCTCTCAACTTCAAGAGATGTTTCAAGGGCTGAATCAATCTCGGCGCAAAAAGCGTAAACTCAAGATTCGAGAGGCCTTTAAAATTTTAAAAGACGATGAGGCCTCCAAGCTCGTCGATGATGAGGATATCAAACAAAAGGCCATTGAAAACGTTGAGCAGAATGGCATTGTGTTTATCGATGAGATCGACAAAGTCTGCCATCGCTCTGACCAGCATGGAGGTGAAGTTTCCCGCGAGGGGGTTCAGAGAGATTTATTACCCCTGGTAGAGGGTTGTACAGTTTCGACGAAATACGGCATGATCAAGACAGATCATATTCTTTTTATTGCCTCCGGGGCCTTTCATGTGGCCAAGCCCTCAGACTTGATCCCTGAACTTCAAGGGCGCCTGCCGATTCGCGTTGAGCTCAAACCTCTGACCATCAACGATTTCGAGAGAATCTTAAAAGAACCCAGCGCTTCACTGACCTTGCAATACAAAGCCCTATTGGCCACCGAAGGCTTACAAATTACGTTTACCGATGAGGCCATTCATCGTCTGGCGGAGATTGCCTGGCAGGTCAATGAACGTATTGAAAATATCGGCGCGAGAAGACTGCATACCTTGATGGAAAAACTTCTCGAGACCCTATCGTTTGAAGCCAGTGATCGCGAGGGCGACAAAGTTCAGATTGATGTTGAGTTTGTCAATCTCGCGTTGTCGGATTTGGCGATCAACGAAGATTTGAGCCGGTATATTTTATAGCAGTACTTGCCCTTCGCCCCACAAACACGCTATACTCTGGATCTCCATAATGCCCATCCAACAAGGAGCAGATCCGTGAGCTGGCTTAAGAAGATTCTCCCCGAACGTATCCGAACCGATTCGGAAAAATCTCTCAAAAAAGAGATCCCCGAAGGCGTGTGGGAGCAATGCCCTTCTTGTGAGGCCATGCTGTATCGCCCTGAGCTGATTCGCAATCATCGTGTCTGCCCCACGTGCAGCCATCACTTGAGAATTCGCGCACGTGATCGCCTGGAGTTATTTTTTGATGCAGGGAAATTCTCAGAGTTAGGTACTCAGATTGGCCCCGTAGATGCCTTGAATTTCAAGGATGTCAAGCCTTACAAAGAGCGCTTGAGCGCCGCCCAAAAGAAGACAGGTGAGATCGATGCGCTGATTGTAGGGGTGGGCACGATTGAGCAGATCCCTGTCGTTGCAGCAGCTTTTGACTTTGAGTTTTTAGGAGGGTCGATGGGCTCTGTGGTCGGTGAGCGCTTTATGCAAGCGGTCAATTATGCCCTCACCCATCAGGTGCCCTTCATTTGCTTTACGGCAAGCGGCGGTGCGCGCATGCAAGAATCTTTATTTTCTTTGATGCAGATGGTCAAAGTCAGCGCGGGAATCGCCAAACTCAAGGCCCAGAACATCCCCTATTTTGTCGTGCTGACCGACCCCACCACAGGAGGCGTGTCTGCAAGCTTAGCAATGCTGGGCGATATCCACATCGCTGAACCCAAAGCGCTGATTGGCTTTGCAGGCCAGCGCGTGATTGAGCAAACGGTACGAGAAAAGCTGCCTGAAGGTTTTCAGCGCAGTGAGTTCTTACTAGAGAAAGGCATGGTTGATCTGATCATTGACCGACGCGAGCTGAAATCCAGAATTGCAGATTTGATTGCCAAGCTCTGTCATTACACACACCCCGCCCTCACCTCACATGAACCCCTCAACACTCTCTGAGTTTTTAGAGGCACTTGGCACCTCTCATCGTACACGCCAGAGCCGACAGGGGCTTTCCCGCATCACCTTGATGCTCAAACGCTTAGGTCTTGCTGTGCAGCCCCATTGCCCTATGATCACCGTGGGGGGCACCAATGGCAAAGGCTCGACGGTCGCGGCCCTGCAATCTCTCGCCGTACATCATGGGTATCGCGTTGGGGCCTTTACATCTCCCCACGTCTGCCAATTCAATGAACGCATTGCCATTCAAAGGGTTCCGGCATCTGATGCAGAGATTTTTGAAGCCTTTCAAAAAATTTCAGCCGCCCAAGGGGATCTGGAGCTCTCTTACTTTGACTATTCTTTCTTGGCCGCTAGAAGCTTATTTGAAGCCACGCCCTTGGATCTGATCGTCTGGGAAGTCGGGATTGGCGGGCGAGAGGATGCCGTCAATGTCATGAGTAGCCAGGTGTCCGTGGTGACATCGATTGACTGGGATCATATGGATATTTTAGGAGACTCCCTGGAGTTGA
>JAHFRR010000082.1 GCA_023266165.1 Thiotrichales bacterium | reverse complement strand
GGGGAGATCAGGTTTGCTCTGTATCATCAGCGTGATCATAGGATTTTCATGGCTTTGGAAAAAATACCCCCCTTGGCGCCTGAAGAGCTATCAAATATTGCATCACATACCAGGTGTTCGAACATTGCTGCGTAAGGCCTCGCTTGCAAAGCTCTGCAATATGCTGTCTATCACCACCCATGCAGGGTTGACACTCGCGCGCGCGATGGCGTTATGCACACAGGCACTGTCAGATCCCGTGCTTAAACAAGAATGGCTAGAGGTTCAGAGCCTTATCCAACAAGGCTTTTATCTCAGTGATGCCTTCAAAAAAACCCAATATCTCAATGACCCTCTCCTCGGGCCTTTGATCTCTATAGGTGAGCAGACAGGGAAGCTCCCTGATATGCTGGGCAAAGCGGGTATGCACTATCAGCAAGCACTCCAAAAATCTTTGGACGCCAGCGTTCGAGCCCTAGAACCCCTCCTGATGAGTGGGTTAGGGCTGATCGTGGGGACTCTGGTGATCGCCATGTACCTTCCCATTTTTCAAATGGGACAGGCCTTGTAAAGCGCACGCACAGCCTCACAGTCCCTCTGAATTTGAGCGGTCAACGCCTCCAAAGAGGGAAAGTTCTGCTCTTCTCGGATCTTTTGCAAAAAAGTGACTGTGACAATCTGCCCGTATAGATTCCCTGAAAAATCCAAAAGATGAACCTCCAAGCGCAGGTCTTTGCCCTGCACAGCAGGACGTGTGCCGATACTGGCCGCTCCCAACACTCGGCCAGAATACCCAGGGAGACTGACCCACACAGCATAGATCCCGTGTAAGACAAAGCGAGATTTCAAAGCAAGATTGATCGTGGGGAATCCAAGCGTTTGACCCAGTTGGTCACCATAGACAACATGCCCTTGCACCGAAAATTCACGTCCTTGAAGCCTCGCTGCCTGCTGAAAATCTCCCCGCAGCAAAGCATCCCGCACTCGCGAGCTACTCACGCGAGCCCCCAACATCCTGTAGGTTTGACTGGCAAAAACAGAAAACCCTAAATTGCGCCCCAGGGTTTTGAGCAGAGCAAAATCTCCCAGGCGATCTTTTCCAAAACGAAAATCGTCTCCTATCAGGAGAGACTTCATCGAGAGCTGGGCATGGAGCGTATGAATAAAATCTGAAGCGGGACATTCCAGTAAGCTTCGATTAAAACGCAACACCCACAGTGCATCAACACCCAGAGATTTCAAAAACGTGGCTTTGTCCCGAAGATAGGTCATACGTGACAGGGATTGGCCCTGCATCGCAGCAAAAAATTCTTTAGGGTGCGGCTCAAACACAACGACAATACTCAACAACCCTGACGCCTTGGCCTGGGCTTTGAGCTGCGAGATCAGATGCTGATGGCCCAGATGCACCCCATCGAATGCCCCAATGGTAACCGCCGCACCTACTGTGCTCAGTGTTTCAGGAGAAAAGACCTTGGACAGCACTACGCAATGGGCAGTCAATTTATTTTTGTTGCTGCTATTCTCAATTTTATCAAGAATCCCCTTTTCCCTCTCTTGCAAGATCTGGCTATGGCAAGGCTCTTCCAGTCCCCTCCTCCCTTGCGGAGGAGGGTTAGGGTGGAGGGTTAAGTATGAAAGAATTCTCTCCAAAACAACAGAAGTTTCCTGCAAAACCTCATGATTCCAAAATCGCAGAATCGTAAATCCTTGGGCACGTAGATAAGCATCTCGTCTTTGATCATAGGCTTGCTGCTCTTGATGTTGCCCACCATCACACTCCACAATCAACCTTGCGGATAAACACACGAAATCAACGATATAAGCACCCACCTCAAATTGTCGGCGAAATAGGGCATCACCCAGCTGTTTTTTTCGTAAGTGTCGCCACAGACACTGCTCAGTGTCTGTCATGTTTTTTCGAAGTTGCCTGGCATTTTCGCTCATGGAACCCTCCACCCTAACCCTCCTCCGCAAGGGAGGAGGGAACTAGAAAAGCCTTGCCATAGCTGGATCCTGCAAGGGAGGAGGGAACTGGAAGAGCCTTGCCAATCAAGCATGCCAGCAAAATGTGTGGATGTCTTAGGGGTGTAGGAGGGAGTGTGCATGATGTTAAACTGCCTGGTATTCTGGTATTTTTACATGAAGATCACCTGATTCTAGCATAACAACGGGAGTTTTGAGATGTCAAATTATTTAATTACTCAGGGATCTGTGGTGAACGAAGGTCAAATCGATGTGCTGGATATTCGCATTCAGGGCCAGAGAATTCTGGAGATAGGTAAGCATTTGAAGGCGCGTGCCAACGAGCGTGTCATCGATGCCCACAACCAATGGGTGATGCCAGGCATGATCGACGACCAGGTGCATTTTCGGGAGCCTGGGTTGATGCATAAAGGCGAGATTGCCACGGAGTCAGCGGCAGCAGTAGTGGGCGGGATTACCAGCTATATGGAAATGCCCAACACCTTGCCCGTGACAGCCACAGAAGCTGATCTTTTAGAGAAAATCCATCGGGCCCAGGGGAAATCTCTGGCAAATTTTGCGTTTTACTTAGGTGCGACGAATAAAAATTTAGGCGATATCCAGCGCCTAAACCCACGGCTTGCCTGTGGCATCAAGGTTTTTATGGGATCATCGACGGGGGATCTGGTGGTCGATTCAGATGCTGCGCTAGAAGGGATTTTTCGAGATGCACCGATTGTGGTCGTGACGCACTGTGAGGATGATGGGACGATTCGGCGTAACCTCATACGCTATCAAGAAGCTTATGGCGATACGATCCCTATGATTGAGCACCCGATGATTCGCTCGCGGGAATCCTGTCTGCTTTCGTCCCAGAAAGCGATTGGGCTGGCCAAGCGCTTTGGCACGCAGCTCCATATTTTGCATCTCACCACGGAACATGAGCTGGCCTTGTTTGACAAGGGTTCTGTCGGGTCTAAAAACATTACAGCCGAAGTTTGTGTCCATCATCTCTGGTTTTCCGAGAAAGACTATACGCGCTTGGGGGCGCTCATCAAGTGCAATCCGTCTATCAAGCAGGAACGGGATCGAGGTGCGCTGCTCAAAGCCGTACAAGAAGATCAGATCGATATCATCGCGACAGACCATGCGCCTCACACCTGGGATGAGAAGCACCAGCTCTATACCAAAGCCCCGTCAGGCCTACCCTTGGTGCAACATGCGTTATTGATGTTGCTGGAGTTCTATCATCAAGGGCTCTTCAGCTTGGAAAAGATTGTTCAAAAAACTTCACATGCTGTTGCCCAGCGTTTTCAAATTCAAGACCGTGGGTTTATTCGCGAAGGGTATTTTGCAGATCTGGTAATTGTGGATCCCCAAAACGCACAGACTGTCAAAAAACAAGATCTTCTGTACAAATGCGCCTGGTCACCCTTGGAGGGCACGCAGTTTCAGTCTAAGATTGTGATGACGTTTGTGAACGGCCATCCGGTATATCAAGACGGTATGTTGGATCGCTCTCGCTTGGGGATGGCCCTGGCATTTGATCGATGAGGAGGATCTATGAATTTAAAGCAACCGCAACTGTTTAAACAACAACAGTGCATTAATGGTCAATGGGTCGATGCGCACAGTCGGCAGACGTTTGCTGTGGAAAACCCATTTGATGGCACACTCATAGGGCGGGTGCCACAAGGGGGCGCGGCTGATGCGCGTGACGCGATTGCAGCGGCGCATGCGGCGTTTCCTGCGTGGAAAAGTAAACCCGTGCGTGAACGATCAGTACTACTGAGGCGTTGGGCAGAGCTGATTGAAGCTCACAAAGATGATTTGGCCTTGATCATGACCTTGGAGCAAGGGAAGCCATTGGCGGAGGCACGTGGGGAAATTGAGTATGGCAATGCTTTTTTGCACTGGTTTGCCGAAGAGGCCAAGCGTGCCTATGGGGATGTCATTCCAAGCATTGCCAATGATCGGCGTTTGTTAGCCATCAAACAACCGATTGGCGTGTGCGCGGCCATTACCCCATGGAACTTCCCCAATGCCATGATTATGCGCAAATGTGCGCCGGCCTTGGCGGTGGGGTGCACCATGGTCATCAAGCCCGCAGAAGGGACGCCATTGTCGGCATTAGCGCTGATGGAGCTTGCGCAGCAAGCGGGCATTCCAGCCGGGGTGCTCAATATGGTCACGGGCGATCCGGTTGCTATTGGCCAAGAGCTGTCGAGCCATCCGCTTGTGAAAAAACTGTCGTTTACCGGCTCAACCCGTGTCGGTAAATTATTGATGCAGCAAGCCAGTGACACGGTGAAAAAATTATCATTGGAATTGGGAGGGAATGCGCCTTTTATCGTTTTTGAAGACGCTGATCCTGCAGAAGCGTTGAAGGGCTTGTTGTTGGCAAAATTTCGCAATGCTGGCCAAACCTGTATCGCTGCCAATCGAGTTTATGTGCACGAGTCTTTGTATGCCGAGTTTGTGGCACAGTTAGCCGAAAAAGTGCGGGGTATTCAGGTGGGCAATGGTTTGCAAGCTGACGTGAACATTGGTCCATTGATCAATGCTGCCGCCATTGCCAAAGTGGAACGCTTGGTGAAAGACGCGCTAGAGAAGGGGGCTCGCCTCTTGGTGGGCGGTGCGCGCCATGCCTCATCCCCTTTGGCGTATCAACCCACGGTTTTGGCAGATGTCCCTGATTCAGCTGAGATGGCGTGTGATGAGATTTTTGGGCCAGTGGTTGCCGTCTATCGCTTTACCGATGAAGCCGAGGTGATTGCCCGTGCCAATAATACTCGCTATGGATTGGCCGCTTATTTCTATGCCCGTGATGTTGGCCGAGTGTGGGCAGTGGCAGAGGCCCTGGAATATGGGATGGTCAGCATTAACCAAGGCTTGTTCTCAACCGAAGTGGCCCCGTTTGGCGGCATCAAAGAATCCGGCTTTGGCCGCGAAGGCTCGAAATACGGCATGGAAGACTTTTTGGAGATTAAGTATCTGTGTATGGGGATCACGCGCTGACGCGTTTCGCACGCGGTTGACCGTGCCCCGAAAGCGCTGCGCCATTCCCCTCCTTGGGATTTGATCGTATGATAGGGGTCTTAGCGTGACTGAACAGGAGAGACATCAATGACATCTAGCCATAAAATCAAAATCAATACAGGGCTCTCAGAAGCCCATCGACATCAAGTCGCAGAAGGTTTGTCGCGGTTTTTGGCCGACAGCTATGCGCTGTACCTCAAAACCCATCATTTTCACTGGAACGTCACAGGGCCGCATTTTAAAAGCCTGCATGAGCTCTTTGAAGTGCAATATACTGAATTGTTTGCGGCGGTAGATCTGATTGCCGAGCGTATTCGGGCTTTGGGGGAGTTCGCACCGGGGTCTTTTAAAGCCTTTCAAGCGCTCACTTCGCTGAAAGACACCGTGGGGGTGCCTGCTTGGGATGCGATGATTCAAGAGCTGTTGGAGGGCCAAGAAACGGTGATTCGCGCAGCTCGGGGGTTGTTGGCGCTCGCACAAACAGCTTCTGATGAGGTGACACTGAGCCTCTTGACGGATCGCATGGAAGCCCATGAGAAATCCGCGTGGATGTTGAGAAGCTTTTTAGCCTAGCCTGATGCTGTTAATCCAATTAAGTATTGATAAAACGACATGATAAAATTAAAGTTTTTGGGCGCGACAGAGACCGTCACGGGCTCTAAATATTTGCTGACGGTCGATCAACAAAAAATTTTAGTGGACTGCGGGCTTTTTCAAGGCCCGAAGGCGCTGCGTGAGCGTAACTGGCAGCCGATGCCGGTAGACCCTAAGAGCATTCAAGCGGTGGTGCTCACACACGCGCATGTCGATCACTCAGGGTATCTCCCCCTGTTGGTGAGGCAGGGTTTTCGAGGCCCGATCTATTGCACGGAGGCGACCTTTGATCTTTGCAAAATTTTATTGCCCGACAGCGGGCATCTCCAAGAAGAAGATGCGAAGTATGCTGTAAAGCATGGGTTCAGCCGACATCATCCGCCTCTGCCCCTGTATACACGTGAAGATGCACTGGTCTCGCTGAAACAGTTTCGCACTTTGCCGTATGGCACGCCTTTTCAGATTTTGAAGGAGGGTCGTGAGGGGGTGGTGTCCTTTCACCATGCGGGACATATCTTAGGGGCCTCGTTTGTGCAGTTTGAGATAGAGGGCGTGAAGATCTTGTTCAGTGGCGATATCGGGCGTCCACACGATGCCTTGATGAATGCCCCTGCGATTTTGCAGCAGACGGACTATCTGGTGATGGAGTCAACCTATGGCGATCGCTTGCATGATGCGATGGATCCCAAAGAGGAGTTGGGTGCGATCATTGAGGCGAC
>JAHFRR010000081.1 GCA_023266165.1 Thiotrichales bacterium | reverse complement strand
AATCTTCTTCCAAATCAAAACATCTAAACCCTTCCAGGGCAAAAATAAAAACAATAAACCCAAAAGCAATAAGGGCATGATGATCAACAGGGTCAGAGGGACAACGATCAGATTCGCCATAAAACCCACAAAAGAAATCTGATGAAAGAAAAACAGCGTCAAAGGCCAAAGGCCCACAAACATGACCCATTGAGGGTGCCAGTAATGCTCGAGCACAGGATGATTCCCCAAGCGCCCACTCAAACTGTAGATGAGACATGCCACAGCACCAAAGGACAACCAAAAGCTTGCGCCCTCTAGGCTCCAAGGATTAACGAGGATGACACTGACCAACGCCAAGCTATACAGCATCCACAGCGAGACCAAGCGTCGCATCTGCCAAGCGATTAAGCCTATCAAAGCCATCCACAGAGCTCGTTCAGCAGGGAGTGAAAAGCCTGAGAGCATTGCATAAAATGCACCAAACCCAAAGGCACCCCATCGGCACATCCCTTGCAGACAAGGTCTTTTGACAAAACAACCGCCTATCACTCTCGAGATCCCTGTCAGCATCAAAAAAGCCATCAACATTAAAAAACCAATATGCAGCCCCGCAATGGCCACCAGATGGTTTGTCCCTGTGCTTTGAAACATCCACCAGTCTTCAGCTGTCAGCTCAGATCGATCCCCTAACACCAAGGCCAGCAGGTAGCCTTTCTCAGAGAGGGAGGCAAACAGCGGTGTCAGTTTTTGCAATAATGCAAACCTCACCTGCCCCGTTAACCCCATCACATGCGCCATCGGATTTGGAATGCTGACTCTGTGTGGCCAAGGAGGTGCAATGACCTCAGCTTCGCCCATCCAACCCGAGGCTTTCAGCCACTCGGAGGTATTAAACTGTCCAGGGTGTTGGATCCAAGTTCTAGGCATCACTTTGACCTGCAGCTGAATAGACTCCCCGGGAGTCAACCTCTCTGAATCCCCAAACTGACTGATTCTCAAAGGCCCATCTGATGTTTGTAAGGTCAGGGTTTCACGATGCAGCAAGATCAAAGGCAATCCTGTGACCACCCCTTGAACTTCCCGAATCTCAGGAGTTTTGGGCATCCAGAGCCTACTTTCGTAGGCAAACTTCACATCTTGATAAAGCCCAAGGGCAAGCAGGCTGAGCAATAGGAGCCAGAGAAAATAAGAGGCTTTTCCCATAGCGTTCTCCCTTGGTCCCCTCACCCTCGAAACCTTCGGTTTCTCGACCTCTCCCTCAAGGGGAGAGGTGACTAGCACGCAGGCTTCTTCTCGTGTCGCCTCTCCCCCTGTAAGCCCTCACCCTCAATGTCAGACCTCGCTTCTTGTCGCCTCTCCCCTTGAGAGGTGACTATCACGCAGGCTTTCCCTCTTATCGCCTCTCCCCCTGTAAGCCCTCACCCTCAATGTCAGATCTCGCTTCTTGTCGCCTCTCCCCTTGAGGGAGGTGACTAGCACGCAGGCTTTCCCTCTTATCGCCTCTCCCCTTGAGGGAGAGGCCGTCGCATGGAATGCGGCGGGTGAGGGGTAAAACCCTCAGGTATCACCACCCGTCACCCTCGAAACCCTTTACTTCTGGATGTTGAGCGCAGAAGGTGAGGGATGGCTCACTCAACATCTCTAAAATACTCTCTAAAACCCTCTCAGTTCCTTGCAAAATCTCATCGTTCCAGAACCGAATCACTCGATATCCTGCTCCACTCAAAAAATATGTTCGCACTGCATCTCTATCCATCTGCTGCGATTCGTTATGACCGCCACCATCACACTCAATGATTAAGCGCTTCTCATGGCAAACAAAATCAGCAATATATTTTCCAATAGGAACCTGCCTTCTGAATTTTAACCCCTGGAGCCGACGATTTCTCAGCAAGTACCAAAGCCTAATCTCTGCAGGTGTTGAGCGATCTCGTAATGCTTTTTGAAAATTTTGTCTCATTCTTTACCCCTCACCCTCGAAACCTTCGGTTTCTCGACCTCTCCCTCAAGGGGAGAGGTGACTAGCACGCAGATCTCCTTTCTACCCCTTACCACCCCTCACCCTCGAAACCTTCGGTTTCTCGACCTCTCCCTCAAGGGGAGAGGTGACTAGCACGCAGGCTTTCCCTCTTATCGCCTCTCCCCTTGAGGGAGAGGCCGTCGCATGGAATGCGGCGGGTGAGGGGTTGATTTTATCAATCACCACCTTCCCTACTTCCCCTTCACGTTACTCTGCGCCAGTCTCCGCCACATCAGGGCTTGCGTCACGTGAGCAATCTCAATACCCTCGTGCTCCTCTCGATCAGCCAACGTGCGAGCAAGCTTTAGCAAGCGATGGTAGCTACGGGCAGACATATTGAGTTTCTCCATGGCACGCTGTAAAAAATGCCTGGTTTCAGGTGATAAAGCGCAGTGCACTTCGACCTCTTTAGACTGTAAGAGCGCATTAAGCTTGCCTTGACGCCCTAGCTGCACCTCCCAGGCCTTTCTCACTTCCTCTTTTGCCTGCAGGGTTGTCATCGGATGTGGGTCTTGTCCAATCAGATCTTCAATCGGCAGATCCGGCACATCGACATGCATATCGATGCGATCCATCAAAGGGCCTGATAGTTTTTGTTGATAACGCATTAACACAGAGGGCGAGCATCGACAGCTTTGCTTTTGTGAGGTCAAGTACCCACACGGGCAGGGGTTCATTGCTGCAATCCACTGAAAATTGGCAGGATAGGTCACCTGATAAGACGCTCGAGCCAGGGTGACTTGCTTCGATTCTAAAGGCTCCCGCAACACTTCCAAGACTTTGCGATCAAACTCAGGGAGCTCATCCAAAAACAAAACCCCATGATGCGCTAAAGAAATTTCACCTGGCTTGGGAGGTGCGCCGCCCCCCACAATGGCGGGTGCTGAAGAGGTATGATGGGGTTGTCTGAAAGGCCTTTGGAGAAACGTACCTGCCTGTACGGGGATCCCTTTGATGGAGGCAATCACGGCCCGTTCCAGCGCTTCAGATTCTGACATAGGAGGCAAAAGCCCCGAAAGACGCGAAGCCAACATGGTCTTTCCGGTACCAGGTGGGCCGACCATCAAAAGATTATGGCCCCCTGCAGCGGCCGTAATCAATGCTTCTTTGGCATGATATTGCCCTTTAATATCCAAAAGATCTGGCCCCTCTCGTTCCAAGGGTGTGATTTTATGATGTATTAAAGGCGACAAGCGTTGCTCGCCATTCAAATACCCGGTTACCTCCAGCAAACTCAAGGCAGGATACGCGATCAACCCCTCAATCAAAGCAGCTTCGGTTTGATTATCTTGAGGGAAAAACAGTACTTTCTGATTTTGATGCGCACCAATGGCTACCGGGAGCATCCCCTTGATGCCCCTCAGCTCCCCTGTCAAAGCCAGTTCACCCACAAATTCAGACTGATCCAGCATGGCGCCATTCACTTGCCCTGATGCCACTAAAATTCCAATAGCAATGGGCAGATCAAAACGCCCGCCCTCTTTGGGTAAATCAGCAGGCGCAAGATTCACGGTAATCCGCCGAATCGGAAAAGAGAATTGACTGTTGAGAATTGCACTGCGCACGCGATCTCGGCTTTCTTTGACCACGGTTTCTGGCAGCCCTACGATCGTAAAGTTCGGCAACCCATTGGACAGGTGCACCTCAACACTCACGTGTTCAGCCTGCAATCCGGTTTGAGCACGGGTATGGACAATAGCGAGTGACATCGCAACCTTCAATAAGATTCTTTTAAATCCTGAATTGAGTTACAATAACATCTATTTGAACCAATATCAATCTTTTTGAAGATATTTTGTCTCGCCCTGCTCGTTGATGAACTCTAACACCTGCGTAATCCATGTTTCGAGTCGATGCGCGCCATAAAAAGGGACAGACAACAGCCAGTAGTCCACAACGGTCTGATCAGGCGGCACTAAAACTTTGACACGGGTCAATTGCAACCCTCCAGAGTACAGCCGAATCGCCAAGGGGCTCGCCTTCAATCGCATAAACTGATGCAATGATTTCAAACTCCCTGTACTCCCCGATTTAACTTCTATCGGAATCACCTGCATAGCCTGTTCTATGACAAAATCCACCTCCGCAGCGCTGCTCCCCTCGTTGCGAATCCAATAATACACAGCAGGTGGCTGAAAAAACGGAAAAAGACGTCTTAACAGCTGCGCTGCCAATTGCTCACTCACGGCCCCTTGGTGAATCAAGTTCAAATCTTCTATGGACTGCAACGCTGATACCCTCAATCCCAATAAAGCATTACACAAACCCACATCTAAAAAAAAGATTTTACGAAACTGCACCTGGACTTCTGCCCCTATAGGGACACCATTGGCATGAGAGGCTGTCGCTGGAAAGGCCAAACGTGCCATGATCAAACGTTCTAGCGCAGTTTTAAGCGGTGCGTTTGATACGTCACGATCCACATGGCCCAACACAAACTTTCGCCCCAATTGCCTCGGAATCGACTGCAGCACCTGATCGAGATACTGTACGTTCAGTCGACCTTGATATTTCGAGAAATCCTCGCGATACGTCGCCAATAAATCTTGATGAACTTGATGAACAGACTCCATGCGCGCGCTCTTAACCCACGCAGACACTGCCGCTGGCATGCCCCCCACGATCACATATTCTTTGATAAACTGGCTCAGCATCTGATGCATGGGCTCTGGCATCGCATGCAACAAAGCCTCAGGAGACCCCGCCTGGAAAGGCACTTGCAGCGTCTCAAGCCATTCTTTTAACTGCGGATTTCTCACCTGTAAAAACTCGGAGAAGCTCAAAGGCTCTAAATAAAGATACTGCACACGACCGACGGGCATACTGAACCGGTGTTCAGCCAATGCAAACTCCAATAAAGACCCTGCAGCCAGCACAGGTAATTCTGGCAGCTCTTCTGCAAACCAACGTAATTTTGCCAAGAGTTCAGGTGCCACCTGAATCTCATCTAAAAACAGCACAGATGCGCTGACATCAATAGCGCCATTGAAACTGGCCTCTAGCCATTTTAAAATTTGATGCGGATCGTTGCTGTTAAAAAGCGAAGCATGAGCAGGGTTACGCTCAAAATTAATTTCAATGATTTTTTTTGAGTGCTTTCCCGCAAAAGCCCGAACCAGGAAAGTCTTACCAACCTGCCGTGCACCTCGAATCAGTAATGGCTTACGATTGGGGGCTTGCAGCCATTCTTCTAGGAATCCTTCCGCATCTCGAAACATGATGAGGCCTCTCTTTTTATCGCGCAGAACACCATCATAATCCTTTCAACTATGAAAAACAACAGGTAGTTTTTGATAGCAGGTATCAAAAACAACAGGTTGTTTTGGAGGAATAGGAACGGATCGTCTCTCAGTTTTTAGGACCCAAGCAGTACATTCTCTTCTATCACACCATCACCAGCTTGCGTATAGCCTTGTAGAAGGCAGCGCCACAACTGAGGCCCGCCTACCGGCCAAGGTTTCTTGCACAGTAAGTCATTCATGGGCGTTATAAACCAAAAACTCATTGTCAGGTAGTTTTGGAACATGCCTACGTCTTTGGCAGCAGCGAAACACGCTCGTCGCTGTCTTCCAGGTTGACTCAACAGAAGCCACAACCCCCCAGAACGCTTGACCTGCCACTCCTCTCGGAGGCAGACGAGGAAATGCCGTGCTTTCCTTCATAAGCCTCTCTTCTTCACGCTTCGTTTGAATAGCCCTCGGCAACCCCAGTCAGACAATATCCTGCAAGCACAGCTAACATGACTGCCACAGATAAAATAGCCAATCGCTCATTGGGCTCTCGCAATTCTTCAGGCGTATGGGTTTGCATCATGAGATAAGCGACCAAAAAATTCAAACCCTGCTCCAGAAGCACTCGAACAGGAATATGCGTTGTTACCGCACGCATGGCTTGGAGCATGGTAGGATAATAGGTACGCCCAAAGTGAGACTCCAGAAGCGGCCTGAGTAAAAGATACGAAAAAACAGCACGCGCGCCCAAAGCACCGGTCATCAAAATCATTGGATAATCTTGAACCCAGAAATCACTGGTGGGTGCGGGGAGTTTAGCATGCTCAGCGGCATGGGCGTAGGTCGATTCAGACGCCAACAGCGCCACAACCACAACAGACAACTCCGCTACTGTCATCATCAAAACTCTCGGAACATCATCCTTGAAATGGATTGGTTTTTTAAATCGCGCTGCATCGCGCGCTGTACCTCTTAAAAACTGATGCCCAAGATCCCCGCTGTTGCCAAGATCAGGCTTCAGATACTTCAGTACTTCTGAGGACTTATGCTCCACTAAGCGCTGTACCACTTTAGGAAACACCCCATTCATTCGACTGATCGTCTCTACGATCTTCACCTGATCATCAATAGGGAGTTCCT
>JAHFRR010000080.1 GCA_023266165.1 Thiotrichales bacterium | reverse complement strand
AATAATCATGCCGCTTGAGAGTATAAACGAGGTGAGCCCTGTACAACCCTCAAAGGCATGTGCATAAGCAGCCACGCCTTCTGGGACGATCAGTGACTCGAGCCCCGTGCAACCCTTAAACGCCGCTTGTCCAATAGTGACGTTCTGTTCGACTGCCGACAAGATAAGGTCAGTACAACCCCGAAACGCACCTCTTCGAAACGTCACCCCCTTTGCAAGCCTCAGTGAGGTGATCTGACAGCCGTCAAACGCATCCTCTTCAACAGTTACGCCTTCCAAGAGTGTCACCTCTAGGAGGTTCGTGCACATAAAAAATGCTGCTTCCCCAATAGTGACGTTTTTGGGGATTGTCAACGCGGTAAAACCAGTACAATTCCAAAACGCCTTGCTTGGAATCTTAGTGCCTTCCGAGAGCATAAGCCCAGGCATGCTACGGCAGGTTATAAACGCATATGCTCCAATAGTCACACCCTCCGGGATTATTAATGGGGTAGAGATGGCAAAGCAGCGCTGAAATGCATAACATCCCACAGTAACATTTTTTTCGATTGTCAGTGAAAGAAGCCAAGTGCAGTCATCAAATGCACATTCCCCAACAATCACGCCTTCTGAAATCGTAAGCGCTCTGAGGCCAGTACAGCTCTCAAATGCGCCTGATTGAAGCGTCACCTTTTTTGGGATGATCAGTGACTTGAGACCGAAGCAACGAGCAAACGCATATTCTCCAACAGTCACACCCTCTGAGAGGGTAACCTTGGCAAGGTTAGCGCATTCCTGGAACATCTCTGCACTGATAGTTGCACCCGGAAGCACTGTCACTTCCCTGATATCCATACGACCTGCGTAGCTTTTAATGGGTGTATCCGGGCCAATGACCAGCGAGGTGCTGATATTTGAAGGATCTACAACTTGAACCCTTCTTGATAAGGGACTGCGAAGATCCTTGCTAATCCTCGATTCTTTAACTTTTTTGAGAAAACGCTCTGAGCCAGTTTCAGTACTTTTCGCTGTAGCCTCTACGCCTTGTTTTATCAAGGACATCAAGGGCGTAGTTGGCAAAGAATTTGTTGCCAAGGCTCTCGGTGACTCCTCCGCAGTTCCCGGCGTAAACTCTAAACCCTGCCCAATGGAGGACATAGTTAGCACGGAATCCAGTGGCACGACGTTCGACAACCGAAGGCTGCATACATCCACAGGTATTATGGATGTCTTAAGCGGCTCTGCATAGGCAGACTGCATTATTTCAAACACTCTGATATCAATGATAAGTTACCTCAACTATACTCATTGATACATCAATTTTCTATATTTTTTTAAAAAATTTGTGACTACTCAGCCCCCCATGTGAGCTAAAAACCAAAAAAACCTTGTGCATGGTTGAAAAATACTATATTGATGTTAGTATTCACCCTAAGAAGAGTGGCAAAAAGCCTGGAGGGCAAGCGGGTCATCTAGGTCACACGCTGGAGCAGGTAGAGAAGCCAGATTTTGTGATCACGCATGAGGTGGGAGAGCATTGCCAACACTGTGGTGACTCACTGTCAGGAGTAGCAAGGTTGGTGGAGACTCGCCAGGAATTGGAACTTGATCTTCCTCCGATTCAGTTGCAAGTGACAGAGCACCAGATAGAAATCTGTGCCTGCAAAAGCTGTGGACATATTAACAAAGGCATTGCACCCGATCCTATTGCGCAACCGGTACACGACCATTGGAAGCCCTACTTTGGTTATGCCTGTCAGCATGGATTATGCAACGCACACCACCTTCGGGAGTTGACTTATCAGCATGAGCAATACGGCCAGAAGTGGTGTGAGCAAATGCGAACGCTTTTGTTGCAATCCAACAGTGAAGTACGCAAAGCCCAAGAGCAAAACCAAACATCATTGCCTGAAGCACGGTTTGCTTATTTCAAGGGGGAGTACGACCAGATTTTAACGGCGGGATTCTTGGAAATTCCAGCAATCGAGCCCTCAGTGGGTAAGCAAAGCCGCAAGAAACAACACCCTGGGCGTAATCTGTGGGGAAAAATTACTTTCTGGGGGGGGGGTAGGGGTGAGTAGTTGCGATCTCTGCAATAAATTCTTCACACATTTTTCAAATACCGCATTGACATTTTGAAAAAATAAAATAAAATTTTGTTATTATAAAATATAAATTAAAAATAATGTTTATAGGTAGAGAAAATGCAAACGAGAGGCCGTATAAAATGCTGAGAATGAGCAAAAATAGTGACGATGAGACAAAAGCTGTAGCAGAAGCTGTAACAGATGAAGCGAGGACAGTAGAGCAGATGGCGTCTGTTGTAGACAAGGCATACCTTCAGAGTCTTCTGGACGTGCTTTTGAACGCACGCGCTATGGCTGTAGATGAGCGCAGCAAAGTTCGCGAGGTGTTCGCTGAGACTGAGATCAAACGAGTTGAGCCTCTTATTGAGGACAATATAACGTCTTTAGAGGATGCGTGGTTAATCGATGATGAGCTACCAACCTCAAGCTCTATCATGGTCGCTGAATCCACAGCCCCTACAGCCATGAAATCTACCATAGCCGTTGCGGAAAGAATAGAAAACATCAAAAAAGATTTTAATATACTCTCAGAAAACAAAGTCAAAGCAGGGGCTTTTAACCTTACACCCAACCTACCGCTTCACCCAGTCACTGGCCTGCAAATAAGTCTACCCACTGACTTTCAGTATCAGAAGGCAAGTCTTCAACTCAAAGACAGCATTGATCAAAATCTAAAATTTTTTTTAAAAGTTTTTCCAAAATTAAAAAAGTGGAAAAGCCAACAAGCAGAGCAGGTAGAGCAGTCAGGGCAACCCAAGGCGCCTTCTCCAGATGTCACACTGGCGGATCAATTCTCTCTGCTGGGAAAAGAAATCTCTAAATATGAAGCTTTGCACACACAATTTAGTACAGCACGAGCAGTCTCTGGCCCGCAAAAAGATGCACTTGAGTTATCTTGCATAGAGTCATTTTATGAAGCATTCGTAGGGATGGTAGAGATTCTCATTGAACTCTCTGAGGCCTTGGCAACACTCAGGGAATATATTGCAGAGCGCGCACGCATGGAATTTGCAGTGCCTAGCGAGATTGCTCATCCTGTGAAGAGCGCCTCTAGCCTGGAGGCAGGCAAAAGGCAGAGTGAAGGCCCTCCAACAACGCCTGCCCAAAATTCTGCAGGGATTGAAGTCAAGATAGGTACAACGCTTGATGTAACCCTGCAGGCTTTAAAAGACGGGCATAAAACGCTGACGCTGATCTGTGCAAATTCAATGGGTCAACTGGGAGGCGTTTCAAGTCCAAAGATCAAAGCGCAGGAAGAGAGCTGTATGAGAGACCTCACCAGTTTTTTACATCCTGAGCGGGTTATGGAGCTCTTTCACGCGCTCTTTATGCACCTTAAGGATCCATTCGGAAGTCATAAAGTATTTTACTGCACAGTGAGCTCCATCGTGCGTGGGTTCATGAGAGGGCACACGCACAGCTATACGAATTCATACATGGCATTCCGATTCCCTCGCTCCCTGAAAGACATTCCATCGGTGAGCGCAACGGCAACCCCGCTGTCCCATCTTGCACTCGATCCTCTCAAGGTTCTTCAAGATCTTGAAATGAGCCCTGCGGCTCTCATATGTATTGAGCTGTTCATACCCTCGAATTCTGAAGGATGGACACTGGAGAACTTGGTGGTCGTCCGTCTTATGTACGCAGAGGCAGTGAGTCGTTCAATGTACTATGAACAACGTACGAAGCTTACGAGTGTCGATTTTCTTACGGGAATGCTTTTTTCAAAAAACCCACAGGCAATGGAAGATGCCGAGCATGATTTGCAGTATGGAACCGCAGCATGGGCAAAGCTATTAAAGGAAGCTTGCACAGATAAGTGTGAAAAGTTTATTGCAGCTGGATGGGGTGTTGGAGAATACAGCAACAGCCCTATCATGATGGCACAGGCTTTGATGCAAGCCGTAAAGAGGCTAGAAAATCTGATTGCAGTAGACATGGCCGTCGTATCAAGTGATAGCAAAAATCTGTTCCAACCCATATTCAATGAAAGCCAGGAGGAATTCTCTGGAGATGCCATCTGGTACACATTGTCTGCAGATACAGAAACAGCAATTAAGACGTATGATGTGACCCAGAACCTCCCTCTGACAATGCAGCGCCGGCTCTGTAATGGTTTAAACCTCGACGCAAGCCTAAACTTAAGCCACATGATGCACCCTCCCGCGTTGTTTAACAATTTCTTTTTATGGGTATTACGAAGAATTTATAGCTTAAAATTGGCCGCGAAAGTTTATAGAACCTCAGAGCGAGAGGTTTTACTGAATGCATATATGGCAGATCAAGACATGAAGGAGGCGATATTTGAGACCCTGAGGGGTTTGAAAGACTACGCCAATCACCCTGATTTTGATAAAATCGTGAAGTTCGTTTGTCCGTTGGGCTTTAGATTATCAGATGGCAGCCAGAATTTTAAACGCCTTTTCACCCATGCAGATGCCGAAACTAAAAACCCAGACATTTTGAAAATGAAAGAGATAGCATGCTATGTCATCGAATTTTCAGTTGCAGCTCTACCGAGTATGTTTATAGAAATCATGTCGCTCTCTAAGCGGGTAGTAGTAAGCTTTCCAGGGGGAAAGCTGAAAATCGTGTTGGATTCTTCAATTGATCAAAAGATACAGCCAGAGGAGTATCTTGATTATGATAGCAAGCATGCATTAGCCCGTATTGAAAGTGAGGACGCAAGGCTGCACAGCGCCATTGCTGCTTTTCTTGCGCAACACCCCCAGGATGGGAGGGTGAGAAAAATAGAGACATTATGCTTTCTCTTGAATCAGAACATGCTGTCTTTTAAAGAAGTACGAGAAGAACTGACAGCGCTCCAGGAGTTGGATACAGGTGAGATCAAGGAAAGCAGGCCAGCAAGAGAGATTCAGAATATGGCGCTCTCAGCTCTCACCCTAGCTCCAACTTCAGTTCCAACCCAAAAAGCTGATGATTGGGAATTTTGTTGCTCTGTTCTCCAGCCTTTATGTGATGAACTAAACATGTACTTTGAGATTTTGACTGCTTTGGATGAAAGAAGAGATGTTCTCTCTGAGGTGCGTGACCTCTTAAGTACCCTTGGGGAGAAAGCTAGCAGCAATTTTATGACTGAAGCAGAATATTTTAGTTTCTATCTCAGCACTGAGATTACTGAGATATTCAATAGACCCCAAGCCGATCAAGGTGCCCTTGAGTCTAAAGGCTGTCTTCCAGGTGATGAGGCTAAGCAAAGTAGCTCCATTGATATGCTCAACGCAACCACAGCAACACCTGTAAAACAACAAACAGAAGCAACAAGCAGAAACAACGGTAGCCAGCACTGTCTTTCAGAATTCACAAACACACTTTAAAGATGCGACCCATCTTCCACTGGAAATCAGAGCGCATTAGCGCTCACGTAGCCTCACTAAACAGTTGATTGCAAGTGAAGCCAGCGGTACACTGCAGGGAGTGTCAGTGGATCTGAAATTAGGGATTAAAGTATGGCAATTTTACTCTTTCAAGGCGAACCTGTTTTCAGCGCCAAAGCAGGGCTGCGTAAGCTGGAGCGATTGCAGCGCGTGTTTCCCCAGTTGATAACGATGACCTCACGTTATTTGTATGTGCTGGATGTTGAAGAGGGTCTTGATCCCCAGGTTGTCGCGCGTATGTCCCTATTGTTGCGGGTGACAGAACCTTTGGGCGCTTATGAGCACACGCCTGAGGTGCTCAGTGTGATCTGCACCCCGACATTTTCTCGCCCCAGCACTTGGGCGGTGAACGCTACACGCTTTTTGCAAGATGTTCAATGGGCGGGGCTTCGCAAGATCGAACGGGTGGCAGCGTATCGATTTGGCGTATCTGAATCTGCCCCCACGCTCAACTCAAATCCAAGTCTAGATAAGCTTTTTGAGCTGCTGAACACGCATGAGTCAGGCGATTATTGCTTGACGCTGAACGGGCTCAAGGCGGAATTTGAAAATCGTGCGTTGTTATCGTTTGAAGATGACGAGGAAGCCAATACCCCTGAAGGGCTGGAAGAGCGGGATATGCAAGGGGTGAAGCTCAGTGCCTCTAAGATTTTAACGGCAGAATGGATAGTTCACGACAAGCATCCGTATTCAATCAAGGCACGTATCGAAAATCTGGAGCCGTATGACAATGTCATTGCCACGTGCCATGACGATGCTGCGCTGGTAAAAGCCTGTGATATTCAAGCGTTAGTGGTAAATGCAAAAACACATGTTTTTGAACCCATCAATGAGCCGATTGCCTTGGTGAGCCAAAGCTTTCAGACTAAGATAGACAAGTATTCTACAGGATGTACCAGCATGGACATCGGCTTTGGTGTCAAGTCTATCGCCTGTGTCAACGGCTATCGCCTGTCTGATGCAACGCT
>JAHFRR010000005.1 GCA_023266165.1 Thiotrichales bacterium | reverse complement strand
AGCGCCATCAGGAGCATGACACCTAAAAAACCCAGCTCCTCGCCTGTGACCGCTAAAATAAAATCGGTATGGGCCTCTGGGAGAAAAAATAATTTCTGCAAGCTATTGCCCAACCCCACGCCAAACCTACCCCCTCTCCCAAAGGCAATCAGCGCTTGGGTGAGCTGATACCCTGTCGTGCGCTGGTTAGCCCAAGGATGTAAAAACCCTGTCAAACGGGCCAGTCTGTAGGGTGAGAAGATCACCAAGAACGTGCTGGCAACAACAGCAATTGCAATCAGAATCACAAACCAACGAATAGGAACACCCGCCATAAACATCATCCCCAGAGCGGTGACAAAAATGACGACCGTCGCGCCAAAGTCAGGTTCCATCAGCATCAACCCCCCCATCAACACCAATAAGCCTAAGGGCTTTAAGATGGCCTTCAAGTCGCCCCGCACGGCGTCCTGAAACTGGGAGAGATACTGCGCCATATAGAAAACCACTAAGAGCTTCACGACCTCTGAAACCTGGAGATCCAAGGGCCCCGCGTAGAGCCAGCGTCGAGAGCCATTGACGACATGGCCCACGCCTGGAATCAAAACCAGCACCAACAGTATAAACCCCAAAACCAGCCAGAGCTTGCCTCTTTTTTGAATTTTCTCCGTGGCAGTCGTCAAAATCAACATTAAGACGCCCAGACCCAATATCGCGAAGATCAGCTGTTTTAGAAAGAAATAATACGCAAAATGATAGCCATCCACAGCTCTTGGCATGGAAGAGGAGGCTACCATCAGCAGCCCAAAGGCTAAGATCATCAAAAATGGCCCTAACAACAGCATGTCTAATTTCAGCGGTGTTGCCTGAGGAGGATTTTGCGCGCTTCTATCAACATTCATCGTAATATTCATGATAATCAGGTGTGCCTTATTGCGAATTATTTTTTTTACCCTAAAATTATGAAAGCAAAAGATCTAAAATACAAGGGAGAACCATGATGAAACGCTATCAACATGCGATTATTGCTGTCGATTTATTTGAAAACCATATGGCTTTTGTGCATCGTGCACTGTTTTTTGCCAAAGCACACACAAGACGGGTCACCATTTGTCACTCGGTGCCCTATCTCTCCTCCCTCGCACCCTATGCGATGAGCTTTCAAGATGCCTTGCATTCTGATGCAGCAGAGCGATTAAAAACGCTGAAGGCCAATCTTCCAGAAGCACTGATCAGCGACTTGAAGATCACCTTCGAAATGCACCTAGGTGCACCCAAATATAAGGTCTGTGAGCTGGCTAAAGCGCAAAACGCAGATTTGATTATCACGGGCAGCCATGGCAAGCATGGTGTAGACTTACTTTTAGGGTCGACTGCCAATGGGATCTTACACCTAGCACATTGTGATGTTTTAACGATTCGCGTGGATTTTGAAGGCCATTGTTTGGTGAAGCATAAAGACTATCAGCGTATGCTACTCGCGACCGATTTTTTCAAAGATGGCGAGATTGTCCAAAGGACTTTCTTTGGGTTAGCAGAAGCGCATCTCAAAGACGTCGCTGTGGTGACCGTCATTCCAGATGCGACCATGCTTGCAGTTGCCTATATGCCAAGTTTAGAAAGTGAAATTGAGCAACAAGCCAAAGATCACATGGAGGCCTTACGTAAAACCCATGGGCTCTCTGAAACGCAAACAAGCGTTCACTCGGGGCAACCTAAGCTTGAGATTTTGGATGCCGCCGCGGCCCATCATGCGGATTTAATCGTTTTGGGAAGCCATGGGCGCGGTGCGATTGCTTCTATGCTGTTGGGCTCTACTGCCAATGCTGTCCTGCATGGTGCAGCCACGGATGTACTGGTGGTTAGGATTCGAGGGTAGGGGGATTGGTGCTACGTGCTGTCCCTGTGCTCTGCCCCATAAACCCTGTCGCCAACAGATAAATCTCGCTCGAGCGGGCGCGTGAAGCGTTAGGCTTGCGGATCACCACTTTGCGAAACTCCGCGCGTAATGCTTTGAGATATCCCTCAAACCCCTCACCGTGAAAGGCTTTGACCAGTAAGGCTCCCTTAGGTTTGAGCGTCAATTTGGCAAAATCCAGCGCGAGTTCCAGCAGGCGCATCAACTTGGGTTGATCGACATGTTTATTGCCACTCATATTAGGCGCCATGTCAGACAAGATCACATCGACATAGGATTCTCCAAGGGTTTCCATCAGACGTTGATAGATGGCCTCATCACTGAAGTCGCCCTCGATAAAAACCATCTCTTCAAAGACATCCATGGGCAATCGATCCAGCGCAATCAAACGCCCTTGACCTTTCAAAAGCCGACTGACCACTTGAGACCAGCTGCCTGGCGCAGCGCCAAGATCAATGACATTCATGCCAGGTCGAATCAGATGGTCTTTCTCTTGAATCTCCAGTAATTTATAAGCCGCACGCGAACGCCAGCCCTCTTTCTGCGCTTGCTTGACATAGGGGTCATTGAAATGCTCATCAAGCCAGGCACGACTGCTTTGAGTTCTGGATTTTGCCATTAGGGCTCTCGTTAAATTTTAAATCTGAGGGGGCATTGTAACGGAAGAAGGGTTTTCATGCTAGAATCTCTACAACTCCAACGCCTCACGCCATTCTGGAATGAGGGCTTCGTAGCTCTCTAGGCCTGGCAGCCAACGCAGCTTAGCAATCAATTGGGGGTTGGCGTTGGGCTGATTGAGGTAGCTTGCACAGACTGCCGGATGGCTCAACTGGGTGCCTAGCTTCTCATCCAGCCAATTGACACGATCTTGGAATTGCGCCAGCAACATCTTGGCGTTATAAGAAGACTCACCTGCCTGCTGGGTTTTGCAAAACAAAATACGCAAAACGTGATGCAGCTGGATTTGCGACAACTCAGGAAGATAGGCGATTTTATCAGGGCCTGTATAACTCATCTCGTAGGCATCTAGAAAATGGACTTTAGCGCAGAGGGAGCAGGTGGTTAACAGATTTTCAGAGGTATTGTTACTATAGTTAAAATCTGCGTTCACAATCTCCAAATCTGGCCCTATATAGCCACAATACTGGCATTGGCGTTGATCTCGCGTGATGATCTTAGGGCGAACGGCTTTGAATTTCTCAGAGTCTTTCCGCATTTTAAAGCGTTCCCAGTTCGTGGCTTGAGCATGGAGTTGGAGTTTCATCAGATCCCCTTAATCACACGAATTTTCACCGCTTCTTCAAGACCATTTACAGCCTCTTCGACCATGGGTTGGGCGATCGCCATTTTGAGTTGAACTTCTGATAAGAAATGCGCAAAGACCCCACCGACCTCCACAAACATGGCTTTGCGTCCCACGGAATTCAGGACATACCACAGGCGTCTGTTGGTAGGCTTTAGCCATAAATATAACGAATTCGCAACCGTCCCAGAGGTTCTGGCGGCTTTCAGCATGGCCGCAAAAACCGTATAGACATAGGCATGCCCACTCACCACCGCCCGCACAGCAGGTGTGTCGGCATAGCGATTGAGTAAATCATCAATCCCTGTCCAGTTCAGATCCAATGTCTTCAAGTGCTCGGGCGTTGCAGAGTGTGCCAGTTGCTCTAAGTACCCCTCGCCTCGCTCTCGATCGTAGTTAATAAACGCGGCGAGCGCTGCAAAAATGGCTTTTTCATAGAGAGAAAGAAAGTCCAGCCCCTTCCATCGTGGCCCCAACTGCTGGGAAAAGATAAGCTTGGCACGCAGGCGATCAACAACAACCTGCTTTGTCTGAGAGTCCCGCGAGAGCAACTTGTGTTGCATGGCCCACTCAATGGGCGTCTGCCCCATGGCCCACGGGCCTTCATCAATGGGCGTGTTGATCAAGTCCAACCCCTGAACCACTTGAATAGCCGGGAAGTTTTTTACCATTTTTTTGGCCAATGTAGGCATTTGCTCCACTTCGTTATAGAGCTTGTCAGGGTGCGTGTGATAGAGCACACCCGCTAGAATGATTGAGATCAGGGCGAATGGGTATCGCAGCAAATCGCCCACTTGTCTTGAAACTCCCATCAACTGATGAAAAGAGACGGTGTCTGGGTGCTGATAGCCATAACGCACTGCCCGATCAACGCTGGCAAGGGAGGGCATAAAAAAGTTTAAGAGATTCAACTCCCAGTATTTGATAAAAAACAAAACATGGACGATCTGGTTATGGAAAAAGAAATACAGAATCCAGGTGACAAAGAGGACGGCCCCTGCAATCAGGAGAATATCGAGCTCAGAACCCTCGCCCTGTCTTGGGCCCCCAGAACCACTCACGTCAAACCTCTCTTAAAAAATTAAATAATATTAAATTTTATAAAAAATCCGTTCCCACGTCCAACAGCTGCCGACGTCGTTCCATTTTACGATAACGCTTCACGAGCCCTTGCACAATCTCATCACACACCATGGAGATGGTTTTACCCGGATCATTTTTAAGTTCTAGCTCAATTTCATGCGTAGAAGATCCTTTGGGGAATTGCTCTGCGAGCAACTGGCGTGCAACCACAGGGCCGATTTCCTGATAAAGCGCATCTCGAATGCGCACATCTTCTGTGGTGGTACTAAACGCCCAAAGCTCGACAGGGCTGATGGTACTGGTGAGCAGCTGGGTGTTCATGCCTCGTTTTGTGACAAATTGTGCGATAAAAGTTGCTCCCATAGACGTTGGGCCATGTACGCGACTGGAAAGAGCCAAGCGTTCAGTCTCTGTTAACCCAAACACGCGGCAGGTTTCGTCCACGGCAGAAGATGACCCTGAGTCTAAAATAAAAATCGAAGTGGCGAATTCCACCATCAACTGATCAAAGTCTTTGAGGGACTGGGAAGCCAGTGACATATGGATTTTCCACTTTCGCCCTTCCCGCATATCTTGTAGCACCTGATCTCGGATCGCAGGGCTTTTAGCGGTTCTGTGAAACTCATCCATGACCAAGCGCTTGGGCTCTTCCATGATTTCTTTAATGCGGTTGCGATGAAAATCTGCGTACATCTTTGGCATTTTTTCGGTTTCTTCCGCATGCATAAAGAAATCTTTCGCCAGAATATGGCGCGCCAGCATGTACATAATGGCTGTTTGCTTGTCGGCTGCCGCACTGCCTGTTTTGGCCACCTCATCCAAATCAATCGCAATCACGCGGCTTCTTTCAAAGCTCAGGCGTGTGATACTGGTGAGGGTTGGGAAGTTTCGGATTACCCCTGAGATCAATCGACTATACGCGGTGACATAGTCTTCACCCGTGGTTGACTTCACCTCTGAGAAAAGATCTTTGATCACATGGGTGTTGGCCAGGGCGACTGTATCTGCAATCGTAGGCATAGCATAGCATTGCGCTTGACGTGCCATATCCAGGGCGCCTCGCTCAAACAAAAAGTCAGCGATGCGCCACCATGAAATATTTTCTTCAGGATTGTATTCAAAATTATGCTGTTTCAGCGCGTGATCAATCTCATCACTGGAGCCTGGTACAAAAATTTTGGGCTGTTCTTTATCACCAAAACGCTGGTAAGTCTCATCTACAACCATGCTGATCATGCTTGCCATGCCTTCAAACGGACGATCTTCAATGTGGTCAACCAATAGTAAACTGATGAAGTTAATCACAAAGGAGCGGTGCAGCTTGGTCGGAATGCGCATCCCTAGCTGGGTGTCAAAGGGGTTCACAGCGTTATACTCATCGAGGGTCATGCGATGGTAAATCACTTCCCCGCGTCGCTCTTTGGGTAACCCTTCCTGCAAAAGCGAGATAAAGCCCTTGCTGGAGGGCCCGATATCAATAATCCCAACGCGTGGTAGCTGAGAAAGCCCGGACAAGAGGCATAACCCCAGGTTCAGGGTGTTGAGTAAAACTGATTTTCCAGACCCTGATCGGGCATAGATAATATCGATCCAACTGACTTGCTGGTTGGACCCAGGTTGATAGGGCCAAAGCTTTCCATCTGGCGTTCGAAAGAGCATAGCACCTTGCTGCCAGGGCGATGCAGGGCGCACAAAGGGCATCATAGAAACGGCATCACTTAAGGGGGCTGCAGAAGCGGTACAATTGACATGCTTGGTCGCTGCAACCGCTGTGGCCATGGTTGTTCCAAAGGAATCGCCTGAAATATCTCGAACCTCACAGCCTCCCCAGCTTTGTACAGCCTTGATCAGTCTGGCCGCCTGACCTTTCAAACCGTCTAGATCATTGACATCCGACCACGTAGACAAACACACGGTGAGCTTGATGATCGGGTCATCACTGCGCTCATGCAGGTGTTTCAAGAGCTGATTGGCGTCAACCAGTAATTTATTGTGGTAAGATGCAAATGTTAAAAACTGTGCCAGCATGGCTTTGCTTTTACTGATGCCAATCCCCCCGGGGGCGACGTAATAAGAAATCCGCCAGGGCATTTTGGTGGGCAGGAGTCGGCGAAACAGCTCATAGAAGGGCTTGATGTCCTTAGGAAACAACTCAATAAAGACCGGTGCAAAAATTCGAGAGCCGATACGGGCGTACTTGAGGCCAATATTTTCGCCCTCTTCTGCCATAATCTGCTGATCTAGAGGGGGCCATAACAAACTGGAGATATCATCGGAAAACTGTTCTGACATACGGCTGGGAAGCTTATCTCCTGGCAGAAAAGGACGCCAGGTCTCATCCGTGACAGGCTCTACAATAGAACGCCTGGTGTGATACACCGCTTCATGGACATCCAGTAAATTGCAATAAAACCCCGCATGCTGAAAATCTTCAAACACGCTGCCTACGAACGAATCGTGGATATTGCGCATCTCCGGCAATACGGCAAATAGATCCTGAACATCCGTCACTTTCGGCATTCGATAGGTTTTGGCTTTCGCGCGCTCGGCTTTCAAGGTGCGCTTCAAATGGGATTTCTCTAAACAATCTTGTGACGTCCAGAGCACCAGAAAGCAATCCTCATCTGCGCAATAATCTGAGAGGGTGTTGACGCGAGAATCAAAAATATCATCAATGTCCAAACGCAAACGCTTGGCGGTACGGCGCGCTGGCTGGATCATCTTTTCAATCGACTCTCGCACATGGGCGTTATCATGGGCAAAATAAAACTGCATAAAGTGCCCTGGCTGAGAAAACGCAGGCTGGAGCACTTCAGAGAGCTTCTCGCATAAATAGGCAAATTCATTGGAACCTACAAAACGGCGATACCCTTGAATATTGATGACAGAGATCAAGTCCCCTTCTTTAGAGACCAGGGTATGGCGGCTGTCCGCCGTTTCTAAATCGCAGTACGAGAGGGCGTCTTGCTTAATGGCCCAACTGACCCATGCAAAAATGCCCTCAACGCTTGAGAAAACTTTATCAACTAAAGACATATCCGGAACTCATTGTCACTGTACCCAGATTGGTATTGATCTGGATCACCTTGCCATAATTCTTCAACTCAGTGCCCATCGAAAGTGTTACGGTTTGACCGGCCTCATTCACTAACCAGGCTTGGCCAGGAACAACCGCACGGAGCGTGTATTTCTCGACATCCTGCATTTTTTGGGCCAAAACCAGTTGCAGCTCTTGTTGTGTCTTACTCAATTCGTGAGTCATCAACACCATATTCTGGTTTTGGGTGTTCAATGCTGTATTCAAGCCATTGACCTGTTGTTGCAAGAGACTCATCTGGAGCGCCATATTGGCCTGGCTTTGACGGGCTTCATGCTGGTATGCCAAATCTCCCGCTACGCTTTGCTGTAAGAAAGTTTGTAGGTTACCCATCGAGGTTGACAGCGAACTCAGCTGACTTTGCTCGGGAGTCATGGTGGTGGCTTGAGCTGCAGAGGCAATTCCCCCATTCACACCCGAATTAAAGCGAGTCGATGTGGGCAATACAATCGCAGGTGACGCCTGTGTTTGAGCAGATGTCTGAGCAGATGCTGGAACTGACGCTATTTTCACAGAGGCAGGTGCTGCCGATAACTTAGAGAAGCTGGGAGAGTTGGCAACCACGCGTTTGGGCACATTGGGCGCGCTGCTGAAAATGCTGGAGATGATATACCCGCCGATGGCGATCACAACCACGCCTCCCAAGAGATACATCCAGTTGGCTTTGACTCGCTCGACCAGGCTACGCTTTTGAAGCTCAGGTTTAAAATTATTTTTGGTCTGCGTAGGCTTGATCTGATGGGACAGATCATCGTCTCCCTCTTCAGGCGCATCCGGCGCACGCACAGGATCTAAGAGCTCATCAAAATCAAAATCATCCAGTGGGCTTTTTGGAGACACCCCAGTATCCGTAGAATTTACATCTTTAAGATTCACATCTTTCATATCTTTACTCTCTTTCATGAATACGCTCCCTTTTTTAAAATCTTATACCGACACATCTGCCATAAATAAAACACCAATCCCCATCCCCTGATCCAGGGTGACGGTGGGGGGCATATTGAAGTTCTGTCCAATTTCTTGCCCCATGGTGGTTCCAACCTGCCCTAAGCCGTGATAAACCGCTTGCTGGGTCGTTGTGGGAGGGGGTGCAACGTCATTGCCAATGATGGTACAGGTGGTAACCCCGTAGGCACAGGGGTTCCAGGTGCTATAAGCATTCCCAAAACCCTCTAAGAACGCGGCTGCAAACAGGCTGCCGTATCGATAGAGATAGTGATTGTCTACATTGGAAGCCAAGGCGTTTTGTGCCGTCACCCCATTGATGGCATATGCATTGATGCTGATGGAGTGCCCCATATGGGGAAGTGTCATGGAAGTGAAGTTCACCACCAGTTTTTCGCCCTCGAGTTTGAACCCGCCCATCAACCGCGCGCCATTAAAGGGGCCGGAGACAATCTGTGCCAAAATAGGGGCTGACGGTTGATCACTGTCGACCGCTGTCATCAAAACACCATAGTAGACCGAACCTGCCGTAATGACCACCGCTTTAGGCGCAGGCCCACTGGCGGTTGGAGCAGCAACTTGTGGCCCGGAAACCGTTTGCAAAGGATGTAGGCTCCAGTGATCACTCAGAGATCGCATCTGGCTTTGCATGGAATGGGCAAGATTCTCGACAGCTTCAGGACTCTGGCCTTGAGCGGCATACGGCTGATCTTGGGATGCCACACCCGATTCACGCATCAGCATGGCCCGTTTCATAGCAACCTCTGCGGCGTTCATTGCACTGGGGCTGGGCTGAGCACTGGAGTCAACAGTCGAGGGTGTAGTGCCAGCAGAGCCAATAGAAGCAGTAGAAGCAATAGAAACAGCAGGTTGAGTCTCCTGGGTTTTGACAGAGGCAGGCGGTTGGTTAGCTTGATCTGCTTGCTTCACCAAAGCTTCATAATTTAAGGGTTGATCGGAGGGTACTGGAGTTGATGTTGTAGCTTGCGTGCTGGCATGTACAGACATGGATGCCTGAGCCGCCTGAGAAGATGTCGGAACAGCTGCTGGTGCAGAGGCTTGGGCAACAGGCGTTGCAGAGACGCTGCTGGGCAAAATCGTTTGCCCATGATCCACAGCAGCTTCATATTTGGCTTTGCGCACTTCGCTGGACAGTGCGTGATACTGCTCAGTGGTCAACGATTTAGGTGCAGCCGTTGCCTGCCCCTGCGGGGTCTGGACATGAGAGGGCGGCATAGGAGGCTTGTTTTTTGTTGACGAGAGGCTTCCGATGACATTCCCTACGAGAATAAAAATAACAATCACCAAGACAATTAACAATAAGATACGCAGTCTGGGATAGTTCGACAGCTGTTTCAAAAATTTCTTCATCATGAGGTAGACCCTCCTGTCACCATCACTCGAACGAGATTGCCTTGATCTGAGACCAGTAAGACAGGGGTTGGTGTGATCTCATAGGCATGGTAAGGATCTGCCCCAGGGCCATTGGCTTTGGCCTTCCAAGCCGGTGACATCAACGTACCTTGGGTGAGTACCAGATAATACCCTTGATAACCCCATACCTGAACCCCTGAATTATCCGTCTGCATGGGAACACTGCCCATCGGCGGTACACCATTTAAGATATCCATCAAATAAGCGGGTGCACCCGCCAACTGACTGGGTTCTACGGTATTATCTCCAGGCGCTAACGCTTCAACGCGTAGGTAGTCCATGTAGTCCCATTTTTTCTGGCCGAGCATGAGGTTCACCATCACAGGCACATCTAAGCCTTTGAGCATCACGGCAATGTTGGAATCTGCATACAGCTTCTGGCCTTGCACCATGAGCACACCAGAGGATTTGTTCCATTGGACGTTGAAGGAGGTGGGATCCCCCACGCTGTAAGAGGTGATCGGCCACACCTGGCCATTCTGATCTGTGAAAATCAGAGAGGTAATCGTCCCCTGACCAATACGCACGACCTCTTGCGGGCCACCCGGCTTCATGCTGATGGAAATAATCTGTGAGTTACTTTGAATGGGCGAGCCTTGAGGCGCAAGGGAATTGGCTTTCTGCTGTTCGGCAGCAACAGCTTTAAATTTCTGGATCTCAGAAGGTGTCAAAGGGAAATCTTGCTTGAGTAACTGGGAAAACGCAGCTTTTGAAACCACCTCTTCACTGGAACCCGGCATGCCATCTGCCCACGTATACGATACGAAGACGGATAATAATGACACGCACAACAGGCTTTTCTGCATGCGTGTTTGCCTGTTTTGGCTTTTTTGCTGTCTCTTATGCACAATGACCCTCATCTCTCAGCTGAATTTGAATCTCTGACAATGATTCTGACAATGATCGCGTCCTGCTATATTACAAAAATCCAATCTCAAAGTAAAAATGTTTAATGTAACCCTCGTTACGCATCTTTCTGATTCAGACATAACTTATTGTTTTATATTAAATTTACATGAAACAAAATTCATTATTAAATAAATTATTTTTAGCACTTTTGCTTTTAATTTTATTTCTAATTTTGTTTTGCTTCTCAAAAAACTCAAAAACCACTATAATACGCTTGGTATGCGCCCGTAATGCGTGTGTTCATAAGGAGATTTTGTGGCCAATCTACGAGACGAGATGATCAAGCACTGGCAGTCTTTCCGCAACCCCATCATCAATGATGTTTTGATTAACATTGAACTGCTAGAAAAAGACATTCCACCCTTATCCGACGAAGAGCTCAAGAAAGTGGCTACGCTCTTAGATGCGTGCGAGAAATGCAAGGCAGATAAAATCGACCCGGAATCGTTTATCTTGGGTCTCAACCAACTCCCCGCGCCTTATGTGCTGTATGTGATTCATAAACTCCAGACGCTCAATCAAGATTTGATTATGGCCTTGATCTCTTTTGCCCAAAAACATCGTAGCAAAAAACCCTTGATCGAACAGTTTTATCAACGCAACATGGTCTTTGAGAAGTCGCAATTACTGGGTCGGATCTTCTCAACTCAGCGCATGGAAACTGTTTTGGATATCCTGAAGGGGTTGACTCAAGAGCCCCAGACACGCCAAGCTCCTGCTACGAATCTGGATTCGCAGCAGGAGGACTAGACCGCAAGATTTTAAGATTAAGCGGCGTGAGGTGTAGGTATTCGCTCAAAATCGATGTCTACAAAAGTATCATTGCCTTTTTGATTGTCGTCTGCAGGCTCTATCTCGGAGGGCATCACCAGTGTGTGGGCAATGCGTGCTTTTCTAAAAACCTCCCCACTCTTTGCTTTCGTACCCCATCGACGGCTGTCAAATGCCGTCTGCACTGCATCAGTGGAGTTACTGACCATTGCATCGACCACTAAAGCACATTTTTTTGTGCTATTCCAGGCGGAAATCAAGGGTAACCACAAATCTGCAGCACAATTTTGAGTAGCCACGTGATCCATGGGGATTTGAGTTGTCACATACGCCTTGATGGCGCGAGAAAGCTCTTCTCGCGTTACGTTCTGCTGGGCAACAGCGATAGGCATATTTAAATGCCTGACTAGAAGGGTTTTGATAGAATCTGGCCGCCATTTGCCACCATCACTCATCAGCACTTTAATCGCAGCTGTCATCAAGGTTCCCGTGTTCGCGTGAGGGTTCTGCACAGCATTTCGCAGAGCACGATAGTGGGACTTAAACCAAATACAGTGATGTCTTCGATACTCATCCAAAACAGCTTGAATACCTTGCGCTAAAGTGTCTTTCATCGACTCTCGCTGATTTTTATCAAAATAAGACCGCACGCAATCTGTTTGACCAATCAGCTCCAAGGCATCTTGTAAGCCTCTTCTATGCCCATCAAAGCATCTCACAGTGGTTTTACGCTGAATGGCTGTTTGATAAAACTGAGGGTTCATCACGTTGAGGAGATCAGCGCTATTCGTTATGCCTATCAGTGGATTGATTACAGTCATCGTAAAATCGCTTTCCTTTCGATATAGTGCTGTCACAGTATCGATGCTATGTACGGCTGGCTTTGGTTTTGAGGGCGTACGTTTAGGTGTACCCTTGGGCGTGCTGTCTACGGATCGAACGGGGCTCATAAAGTCATAAGGGACAGACGATGCCATCGATAGGGTTCTCTCTGAACGAGAGAAGCTATCCCTTCTGCAAGCATCAAAATCATAGTATTTTTCGTTGCTTACGTCAGGCATTAATCGAGTATATTCCTTTTCAGTACTCCTGATAAGAGCAGGAGGTGTTGTTCTTGCATCTAAGGTTTCTTCAAGTTTTTCTTCGAGCGCTGGTGAACCAGCCTTCATATTCTCGCGTAACATATGGATCACCTCTGCTGTGGCGATACCAACATAGGGGATCCTGCAAGCATTGAGAAGATTTTCAATAGCGGTTTCGTACGTTTGCAGCTCTTCCCACTGTTCATTTTGTATTGCCATATAGGCTTGATAAGCGAGGTCATATACCCACTGCGCTTTCAGAGTTTTATATTTTTCTGAGCATATTGTTTTTTCCACTTCTGCAAGAGACTCTGCCTCAGCCCTTGGGCCAGCTAAGGTGAGTTGACATTGATTTAAAAAGAAATCTACATTGTGAATCCATGTGAACGCTTGCTCCAACTCAAACAACCCATCTTCAGAGCTTTCAAATAAGGCGTCTACACAGATGGCGGTTCTTTTGTTGACTTCTTCCATCAGAAACTCAAAGAAATCTAAAGACAGCGTTATCTCTTCATTTTTTAGAAGACCTCGTAAATGTTCTAGACAACTACCTTCTATTGTCCGCTTAAGCCTTTTATTTAATGCCTCATCTTTTGGGAATTTACGTGTAAAATCCGAATAGATAACATCAAAATGTCCAACAATTTCCTTAATAGTATTCAAATCGATTTTCATAAACATGATACAGCCCTCCTGGTTGTGGAGCCCAGTTAACCACACTTTCAGGGAAGACTCACGAGGGCGGGTGCTTTTGACTTTCTTAAAAAAAACCTGCTTATCTTTCTGATCTATGCAAAAAACTAAGCTAAGATCTTTGTTTATCAGGGCCTTCAAGTATTCTTAAGATTTCAATATACTGTAAAAACAAAACTTAAACTGTGGTTAATCTTGATTTTTTGCATCTCAATCTCTCAAGCAAAAGCGCATAATAGGCTGATAAAGAATCTAATTCAATTGGAATGCGAGGATTTTTTGAGGTATGAGCACGAGCTATTACAAAAATCTTTAGAAAAGATTCCGTGATTAGTCTTCACGACGCTTGCGTCGATAGAGAATCGTCACCTGACCGATATGGCTGATACAGGTGGCCTGCAATTCTGCCGCTGCAGCTTCTGCCAATTGATGTCGCGCCTCACGATCAGAATCCAGAATTTTAATTTTCATCAATTCATGATGCTCAAGTGCAATATCCAGCTCTTTGAGTACTGAGGGCGTCAAGCCGTTATTACCCACCCAAACGACAGGCTTTAAAGCATGTGCGTGTGCCTTCAAGCGACGTATATGATCTTTTTCCAGTATTTCCATCATCCCACTCTCTTCTGAAACTTCAATTTTAATTCACTTTGGCATGATGCCTATTATGCCATAGAATTTTCAGATGTGCTATGATTCGGGGGATTTATGAATTGCTGAATTGAGAGGGTTGCCCGCGATGAAAAAGCCTGAGAAAGTATTGTTACTCGGCTCTGGGGGGCTGAGAATTTCTCAAGCCGGTGAGTTTGACTATTCGGGTTCTCAAGCCATTAAAGCGCTTAAAGAAGAAGGGATTCGGGTGATTTTGGTGAACCCTAATATCGCCACCATTCAAACAGATCCAGACATGGCGGATGACGTTTATCTTCAGCCTTTGAGTCTTGAGAAGGTCACGGAGATTATTGAAAAAGAGCGTCCAGATGCTATCCTGCTGGGTTTCGGTGGGCAAACCGCGTTAAACCTGGGGCTGAAGCTTGAAGAGGCGGGCGTTCTTGAAAAGTACCAGGTTCGAGTGTTAGGCACCAGTACAGCAGCGATTAGATTGTCAGAAGACAGAGCTTTATTTAAAGCCGAGCTGGATAAAATGGGTATTCACTCTGCCAATAGTTTTGGAGTCACCTCGCTTGCTGAGGCTTTGGTGGCCGCTGAAAAAGTTGGATATCCCTTGATGATGCGCTCAGGGTTTTCTTTAGGGGGCCTGGGTTCTGGCATCATCTATACGGAGAAAGAACTGAAAAAACGTGTGACGGAGACCCTCTCCATTGCCCCTCAAATCCTGATTGAGGAGAATCTCATTGGGTGGAGCGAGTTCGAATATGAGATCGTACGAGATTGTGCAGGCAACTCACTGACCATCTGCAACATGGAGAACTTTGACCCGATGGGCATTCACACGGGTGAGAGCATTGTGGTTTCCCCCTCCCAGTCTCTCAATAACGAGGAGTATCACAGGCTTCGATCCATTGCCATAACGGTTGCTAATCATTTTGAGATTGTGGGAGAATGCAATATTCAATATGCGTTTAATTTGAAAACCTCTGAGTATCGCGTCATTGAAATCAACCCCAGGTTATCTCGATCCAGCGCGCTGGCTTCCAAAGCGACGGGGTACCCCTTGGCCTTTGTCGCAGCTAAACTGGCGTTAGGCTATAAGCTCTTTGAGCTTAAGAACAGCATCACTAAAAAAACCTGCGCCTTCTTCGAACCTGCGCTGGACTACGTAGTCGTGAAGATTCCTCGGTGGGATACCCATAAACTCAAGGGTGCTGAACGTCGCATCGGCACGGAAATGAAAAGCGTGGGAGAAGTCATGGCTATCGGGCGCTCCTTTCCAGAGGCACTGCAAAAAGCCGTGGGGATGCTCAATATCGGTGCCAGCTGTTTAGCAGATTATCCCAAAGCAATTCAAAACCCCTTGGAAGACATCCAGTTTGCAACCGATCGACGCATCTATGCCCTCTATCAGTTCTTCTATCAAGGGGGTGCGCTGGAGCAGGCGCATCAGCTGTCTCAAATCGACCCCTGGTTTTTGCATCATATCCAAAAAATTTCACAGTTCGCACGTGATTTTCCTGCACTACCGCTCACTCCAAGCACCATTCGTACGGCCAAACAACTGGGTTTCAGCGATAAAGTCTTAGGGCGCTGGAAGCAAATCTCCGAAAGTGAATTTCGTAAAGCACGCCTGAGTTTAGGGATTTTCCCTGTGACCAAGCAAATTGATACCCTGGCAGGGGAGTTTGATGCCCAGACCAACTATCTTTACATGACCTACCACGGTGTGACCCATGACATCAAACCTTCGCGCGACCCCATGACGTTGATTTTAGGCTCTGGGCCTTATAGCATCGGCTCATCTGTTGAGTTTGACTGGAGTAGCGTCACAGCTTCTCGAACCTTGCGTAGATTGGGCCAGAAAACCATTTTCATCAACTCTAATCCTGAAACGGTGTCAACAGACTATGATGAATCTGACCGGCTCTACTTCGAACAATTGACCTTTGAACGGGTTCAAGATATTGCAGACTTTGAACACCCCCAAGGGCTGATAGTCTCTGTGGGCGGGCAGATTGCGAATAATCTGGTGACTCGATTGGCTGATCAAGGGTATCCTATCTTGGGTACCTCGGCAGACCATATCGCCCAAGCAGAAAATCGCGAGCGATTCTCGCAAATGCTGAATCAACTCGGTGTAGATCAACCTGCTTGGATCACAGCAGATAGCCTAGATGCTGCAAAGGCCTTTGCCCACCGTGTGGGGTATCCTGTTTTGATCCGCCCCTCGTTTGTATTATCGGGTGCTGCCATGAATGTGGTTGCCAGTGAAGACGAGCTGGAAGCGTATTTACAGCTGGCCACTGAGGTCTCTCCAGACCATCCAGTTGTGATTTCAGATTTTATTACGGATGCCAAAGAACTCGAGATGGATGGCGTGGCTGAAAACGGTAAAATTATTATCTATGCGATGTCTGAACATATTGAAAATGCGGGGGTTCATTCGGGTGATGCAACCATTGTCACGCCGCCTCAGCGTCTGTATTTAGAGACTATCCGACGCACCAAAAAGATCACGAAAAAAATTGTTAAAGCATTAAACATTACGGGGCCCTTCAATATTCAGTTGATTGCCAAAAACAATGCTATTCAAGTGATTGAATGTAATCTGAGAGCTTCTAGATCTTTTCCTTTTGTGTCTAAAGTCACAGGACATAATTTTATTGAGATCGCAACCCTGGTGCTTATGGGTCAGCATATGCCGACCCAGTACAATACCCTGGATTTGGACTATGTGGGAGTGAAGTTCCCACAGTTTTCTTACAGTCGGCTGAAGGGCGCAGATCCTGTGGCGCATGTCGAAATGGCCTCGACAGGAGAAGTTGCCTGTTTGGGGGAAGATCTCAAAGATGCGTTTTATCGTGCCTGGCAGGCGAGTGAGCAAATCGTTCGGCGCAAAAAGATTTTTATCAGCATCGGAGGAGATAAAAAGCCAAAGCTGCTCGAAGAGATCAGCGCGTTGGCCCAGCAGGGCTGGGAAATTTTTACGACCCGAGGGACCTATCTCTATCTTGCTGATAAAGGCATACAAACCACCTCTGTGTTTAAAGTCAGTGAGCAGCTCCAGCCGGATACCAGCGGTTTGATCATGGGACAGAAAATCGATTTGATTATTAACATTCCCAAGGGAAGCCCCATACAAGCCTCACAAAATCTACTGGCTGAAGTTTCAGATGGATTTCATATTCGACGTCTCGCCATTGATCATCACATTCCCCTGATCACGAACCTGCAGCTTGCCCAGTTAGCTCTGCAATGCTTAGCAGAGCTTCACGCAAGTCAGCCCAGGGTGAAAAGTTGGCGAGAGTTTGTGAACCCCTTATAAGTAAGATCAAGAGGAACCTTCTATGCAACTTCGACGACTCACGGGTATCACGGCTTCTGGCACGCCCCATCTGGGAAATTATATCGGTGCTTTTAGGCCCGCTATCGCACATCAAAGCGAAGGCGAGAATTTATTTTTTATTGCAGACTACCACTCGCTCATCAAGTTATTTGATCCCAAGCGTCGTGCGGAGTATATCGATGAAATCGCGGCAACCTGGCTGGCTCTAGGTTTGGATCCCATCCGAACGATCTTTTACAGGCAATCTCAAGTCCCTGAAATCTTGGAGTTGACTTGGATTCTAACCACGGTGGCTGCAAAAGGGTTATTGAACCGCGCACATGCCTATAAAGATCAGGTTGCCAAAAACGAGGCAGATACTGTAGACCCCGATTTGGGAATAACCATGGGCCTATTTAATTATCCTATTTTGATGGCGGCCGATATTTTGGCATTCAATGCCCACCAAGTCCCCGTAGGGCGAGACCAGATTCAGCATATCGAAATTGCACGAGATATCGCGCAGCGTTTTAATCATCTCTATGGCAACTTGTTTGTGCTTCCCACCGCGATAACGCCTACCACACAGAGCCCTATTTTGCCCGGTTTGGATGGGCGTAAGATGAGTAAGAGCTATGATAATACTATCCCTTTGTTTCTCCCACCAGAGGCGCTCAGAAAGCTGATTATGAAGATCAAAACCAACTCTCAAGCACCTTCAGAACCCAAATCAACAGAGGGATGCACGCTCTTTAGTATTTATCAAAACTTTGCCTCCCCTGAAGCCACTGAACGCTTGCGTCAGTGCTATCTGGAGGGCATTGGCTGGGGAGATGTAAAGTCGCAAGTTTTCGAAGTGGTCAATACGACCCTGGCAGAGCCCCGCCGCTACTATGACGCACTGATGAGTGACCGCGCTGAAATCCATCGGTCTTTGGCTATAGGAGCTGAAAAGGCTCGTGAGATCGCCGCCCTTACCTTGCAGGAGGCCAAGTGTTTGGTGGGGATCTCTAAAATATCTGCTGTTATTTCTTAAAAAATAACTCAAAAAATATCTTGACGCGCACCTCAAAATCCGTTTTAATGACCGCTGCTGCGTGGTTTGGTAGCTCAGTCGGTAGAGCAGAGGACTGAAAATCCTTGTGTCGGCAGTTCGATTCTGCCCCGAACCACCACATCATCTTGGGGAGTGCTCCATGCGTCGTCGTTTCTATCTAGGCTTTGGCGTTGTCTTACTGATTATTTTCCTGATGCTCTTGATGCTACATGATGCACGCTGGTTTCTTGCTGTCTTTGTCCCTCTGAGCCTTGTCGCCATCTATGATCTCTCTCAGAAAAAACATGCCATTTTGCGCAACTTCCCCATTTTAGGCCATGTGCGATTTCTACTTGAATTCTTTCGCCCCGAGATCCGTCAATACTTTATTGCAGGAGATGAAGAAGAGCGTCCCTTTGACCGCGAAACCCGAAACACAGTCTATCAACGGGCCAAAAACATGGACGACACCATTCCTTTTGGGACTGAGCGAGATATTCTCGCCGTAGGATATACCTGGGCGCAGCATTCGTTGAACCCTAAACCCGTCAGCGCCATTGAACCCAGAATTACCATCGGTGGACCGCAGTGCACGCAGCCGTATTCCGCCTCCCGTCTGAATATCTCTGCGATGAGCTTTGGTGCTTTGTCTGAAAACGCCATTCGGGCCATGAACTTGGGAGCCCTGCTTGGAAATTTTTATCATAACACCGGAGAAGGCGGTTTAAGCAGGTATCATCTCTCGGGAGGGGATGTTGTTTGGCAGATTGGCACGGCCTATTTTGGATGTCGAGACAACGAGGGGAAGTTTGATCCTCTCGAATTTCAAAAAGAGGCAATCAACCCTCTTGTCAAAATGATTGAGATCAAGCTCTCTCAAGGAGCCAAGCCCTCTCATGGTGGGATTTTACCGGCGGCAAAAGTCACCCCTGAAATCGCAGCCATGCGTAAAATCTCACTGGGCAAAGATGTGCTTTCCCCACCCGCGCACAGCGCGTTTTCAAGCCCTGAAGGGCTCCTCCAATTTATCCAAACAGTCCGTGAGCTGTGTGGTGGCAAGCCTGTGGGATTTAAATTTTGTTTGGGGCGTCCGAGTGAATTTTTTGGGATCTGTAAAGCCATGCTGAAAACCGGCATCCTCCCTGATTTTATTACCGTAGACGGCGCTGAAGGAGGCACAGGTGCAGCACCTATGGAGTTTGCCAACCATATGGGTACCCCGCTGAACGTGGCGCTGATCACCGTTCACAACGCCCTCGTAGGCATTGGCGTGCGAGATCACATACGTGTGATCTGTAGCGGTAAGGTGGCCACAGGGTTTGATATGGTGAGCAAGATTGCTTTGGGGGCTGATATTTGCAATTCGGCCCGTGCTATGATGATGGCCACCGGCTGCATCCAGTCCATGCAATGCAACACTAATGCCTGTCCCACAGGAGTTGCCACGCAAAACAAGAGGCTTATGCGCGCTCTGGTGGTCGATGACAAAAAAATCCGTGTGCGAAACTATCATCACAATACCGTGCATAGCTTTCTAGAGCTGATTGGCGCGATGGGGCTAACAAACCCCAGTGACCTCACCCCCGATAGAATTATCCGGCGCACCTCCATCAATAAAATTCAATCGTATGCCCAGATTTACCATTATTTAAAACCGGGCGATCTCTTAAATACTGACACAATGCCTGAAACATGGAGAGATGACTGGAGCGAGGCAAGCGCTGAAGCGTTTTGAGACACGCATCTCAAGAAGCCTCGAAGGGGTTATCGTCCGTGATTTTCCTTTTCATTCTGTTCCAAATACTGCTCACAGCTTTGAATTTTGGAAAGGTTTAAAACACCATGCTGAGACTCATAAGGGATCAAGGCATAGTAGAACACCTTCCCTTCTTCCCCAGAATCCAGCACTTCACAGGGATGCAGATAGGGTATCCAATCTGAAACAGATTGATCTAGCGTTTTGGGGCTGAAGAAAAACGGCATTCGCTTGTGCTCTTCAAGCTCTAAGCGCAAGGCTTGTTGTTGCGGTGTTTTAAAGTCTTTGCTATGGGTATCAAACAACTTTTGGATGGCTGCATCCAGTTCTTTGCGCTCTTTGACAATAAACCAGCTGGGCTTACCATGACGGTCTAGCACCAAGAAATCCCCAGGGCAGTTAAATAAATAATATTCTGTCAAGCCATGTTCGCTCAGAAAAGCTTTAAAAAATGTGACAAAACCGCGATCGTGAAAACAAGAAGACAGCGTATTCGTTCGGCGATCCGACAAGATACTCGTCATACTGAGAGAGACATCCAAGAAGTGTCGCAGCTGCAATTCCGCAATACGGGTCACCAGGGTGGGCGTGAGATTTTCAGTAGATTTTTTAATATAGGCATCGATCAAACCCTCATTAAACGCTTCAACCGCAAGAGTTTCATCCGCTTCGCCCGTGAGCATAATGGTTGGAATATTAAAATCGCTGACTTCTTCTGAGAGTTGAAGCCCATTTTTCTTCGGCATCTGATAGTCAATCACGAGCAAAGCGATATCCGAAAAGCGCTTCGCGTTATAGATTTCTTCGTGAATGCGGTGTTCATTGAACCCATCTTCATCTTGAAACGCACGCTTGCCAAAATTCCTGCGCCCATGGGTACGAATGAATTGAATGGCATCCTCCACGCGTGTGAACGTTGCGCAGGGTGCGTAGGTTTGTACTTCCTGCGCAACCGCCTTCAGCAGTGTGGGGTCATCATCGACAAACACAACGGTACTTGGATAATAGCAAATGGATAGTCCACGTGGTTTCATATTTCACTCCCAATAAAGCGCTTAACAATCAGCTCACTGTCACAATAGGGAAAAAGAGCTTAAAGTGAGTATATTCATTTTCACGAGATTCACAAGAGATTCTTCCACCAATATTTTCCATCGTGAGTTTGGCATAGGCCAGCCCAACCCCTGTGCCATGCCGTGTTTTCGAGAAAAAATATCGAAAAAGGTTTGGAAGCATATCCGCTGCGATTCCCGTTCCTGTGTCTTGAAAGTGTAAAACGTTATACGGCTGATCCAGCTCAGTCCAGATCCGAATCTCGCCTTTATGGGCTTCTTGAACATAGTGAATGGCGTTTTTCAGTAGATTAAATAAAATGTGCATGAGCATCTCCAACCGCCCGCGCAGCAGAAAATTAGGGTCGGTATTCACATGAATTGGAACGTTGCCTCGTATGCTCTCCGGGTAATTATCTAAAGTATGTTGCACCAGGTGCGTCACTGAGATTGTCTCCAAGCGCTCGGGGGTGGTCTCATTGAGGTTTCTCAGTAGGTTATCAATGAAAATGTTAGAGCGTTTGACGGTGCTATTCATGATTCCGCCCACTTCCTCCAAGTATTCCAGATCCCGATTAGGGATGGACGTCGCAATCCCTGCTTCTTTCGCAGCTCTTGCCACTTTCACCAACTCCGGTAACACCCGCTCCAGTGTTGTCGCAAAACTCCCGATCGATGCCAATGGCGTCCGCATCTCATGCGCAACCGTCCCCGCCAGGCTTTTCAGGCTCTCGATGGTCTTGGCTTCAATGAGCAGCTGTTGCTTGAGGTGTTCTGATTTTTTTTGGTCGGTGATGTCGATGGAAACACCGAGAAGGCCAATAATAGCCCCACTGGCATCTTTTAACGGTGACTTTTGAGAAAGAAAAATTCGCTCACGACCATCTTTAAGCAACGAAGGCTCTTCGATAGCAAGTGTTTTCCCCTCCTTGATAACTTGTGTATCCATTGCGCGCAACAGATGAGCATCACTCTTCCAAGGCATTTCAAAGTCATCTTTACCAATCAAATCCTCAGGACAACTGAATCCTGCAGATTCAGCTTGCATCTGATTACAACCGCGAAATTTAAAGTCTACCCCTTTCCAGTAGATATGCCCTGGAATAAAATTAATAATACTTTTGAGCGTGGTCGCAGCCTGGAATTGCCCGTTGTCTTGTTCAATTTTTTTGCTAATGCGCATTCTAATACACCCCCCAGATTAGGATGGAAGGTCATAATGTAACTTTTATCAGTGCTGGTTGCAAGAGTGCAGGGAACTTTTTCCAAAGAATTTGTCGATAAAAATACTGTAAACCAGGATTTCTTTGCTCGATAAAAACCTCGAAAGCATAATCTAGTTTTGCTTGAATTAGTAACACAGCCACCTCTTCTTTGACAAGCGCAATAGAGGCCTGACGTGCTTTGGTTATCTCAAAAGATGGGCTGCTTTTGGCATAACGACTCAGGTAAAGTTCAATCGATTCTTGTATCGAAAACGCAAAAGCTTGGTTTTTAGCGTAGATATTCTCAACTATTGTTTGCTGCTCTTCAAACAAGGGGTGCTGTAGCCAATAGTCCCACCGTATGATCTTGATATCAAGCGAAGAAAGACCTTGGAGTGAGCAAAACCACGCAATCCAATTGTCACCTTCCTGGATTGCTGCGCTATATGCATTTTCTGGCGTCATATCTCTTTGCCACAAATAGTTATAGCGGTGAAGAGAGTCGGAGATAACAAACTCACAAGATTCGAAGGTTTGTAACGTAAGCTTTACAGCTTCTACAAGTTCTTCTGGTTCATTGTATAAGCGAAGGCTCAAGCTAAAAATGGCAGATCCTTTCTGCGCGGTAGAGCGAGAAGTTCCATTAATGAACTTAATTTTCAGCTTTTCATTTTTAGGCGCAATAACTCGCAAAAGATCATGTCTTCCTGTACTCTTCTCTCGTCTGGCTAAACTCATATAGCTTTGCACTTAGATAAAACCTCAGATTAAA
>JAHFRR010000004.1 GCA_023266165.1 Thiotrichales bacterium | reverse complement strand
TTATTGCGCTGATGAGTATACTCACGAATTTCCGTCATAAAGTCAATTCCCTTATGCAAGAAAAGGAGAGATTGTGGCATTTTCCTTTCGAAAGCAACACATTTTGTTTCTTTATTACCTACGACTGGGTGCGCTGCAGGCATCCAGCAAGGCGCGTTTCTCGTAATTAATTTATTTGCAAACTGTGCCATACCATTTAAATTTAAATGTGAACACTCAGCTTGGAAACACCCGCAAGCGCAGATGCGGCAAGCCTTGCAAGGCCAACGCTTCACACAGAGTGTCTAAATAGTTCTGACACAGGAATTGGTTTTCAGATAAGCTGATGCCCTGTTTGACATGAGCCTCAGCTTTTTGGTTGACACAGGCCTTCAGGTTTTGGATCAGCTGCTTCTGAATCTCAAGATCGTTGTACTGTCGTCGTTGTGAAGTACCTGTAGACTTGAGCTTCTGATATCCCGCAACGATCTGGGCAACAACGAGAGCAATCTCTGTGGAGCTTGGGTTGGGCATAGTCTCTGCCTGTATGGCTTTGAGCTCGGCCTTCTTAGCGGCTACCGCCTCGCCATCCCCTAAATCTGAGGTGCGTTTACGATTTTGCAAAGTTACTTTTTTGACGGCCATAACAAGCCTCCTGGTCATGATGTTGCAGCCAGTATACGCAACGCAAGACAGGGATACCAGCATAATAGCGCAGAATAACGCTGATGATTTTGTTTTTTTCAAAGTCCAGGTATACTGGAGGCACTGATTTTTGGAGTACCCTTTGCCGTGAACCCTACCCCTCTCATGATGATCCCCGCCAAGTTATATCTTGAAACAGGGGAGGTCTTTGAAGGCTTTGCCCCAGAAGGCCAAATCACTAAGCAATTTGGCGAAGTGGTTTTTAACACAGGGATGGTGGGCTATACCGAATGCATGACAGATCCCTCTTACTGCGGGCAGATCTTAACGTTCACCTATCCCCTGATAGGCAACTATGGTGTATTTCCACAATCGAGCTGGGAATCCAAAAAAGCTTGGGTGTCTGGCATCGTCGTCTCTGAGCTTGCTGATTTCTGTGCCCGTTCCCAAGCGAGTGAAAGCTTGTTAACTTGGTGTCAATCCCAAAAGGTTGCCATTCTTACAGGCGTTGACACCCGTGCGCTCACGCATTGCCTACGCGAGAAAGGCGTGGTTGCAGGTGCAATTGTGATAGGAGATAGCATTCCTCGTGCGTTTACAGATATCAACGAGCAACATCTCGTTGCTAAAGTTTCTATCCCAGCGCCCCTGATGTTCAATCCAAATCAAAAAACACAAAATCAGAAAACCAAAAAACTGATTGCAATTGATTGTGGCATGAAAGAAAACATCTGGCGCTATCTGTGTCATTATGATTGGTTGATTCAGCGTGTGCCCTATGACTATGACTTCACGAGCGAGCCCTATGATGCTGTGTTTATCTCCAATGGCCCAGGCGATCCAGTTTTGTGTAAAGAAACCATTGAGATTTTAAAAAAAGTGCTCGAAGGGAATAAACCCGTTTTTGGAATTTGTTTGGGTTCGCAATTGATGGGCTTAGCCATAGGTGCTAAGACCTATAAGCTCAGATTCGGCCATCGATCTCAAAATCAGCCTTGCTTACAAGAAGGCACAGAGCGGGTTTACTTAACTTCGCAGAACCATGGCTATGCCATCGATGAAACCACGCTACCAGAGGATTGGCGCGTGACGTATCGCAACCTCAACGATAACTCCGTTCAGGGTATTGCTCATCGCTCAAAGCCCCATTTTTCTGTGCAGTTTCATCCCGAAGCTGCCCCAGGGCCTGTAGATACGGGGTTTTTGTTTGGAGAGTTTTATCAAGCTGTCATCCGCTCTTAAATTTTGATTTTAAAACTCTTAAATAAGGCTTCATTTTTATGGCATACAGTACGCTTGAGCTCATCCAAAACCACCGCTCCATCCGCAAATTTACGGATGCACCCATCTCCCCCGAGATGCTCCACGCGATCATTCAATCTGCGCAACATGCGGCGTCCTCCAGTTTTATGCAATGTGTGACGCTCCTGCGTATCACCTCCAAAGCCCTGCGAGAGCCTTTGATTGAGCTGACAGGCAACCAGCCGTATGTTGCTAGCGCCCCCGAGTTTTTATTGTTTTGCGCCGACTTTAATCGCCATCAGCAGATTGCACCTAAGGCCCAGCTGGGATATGTCGAACAGCTGTTAACGGCTTCCATTGATGCAGGGCTCATGGGGCAAAATGCTTTGCTGGCCGCGCAGTCTTTGGGTTTGGGAGGGGTCTTTATTGGCGGTATTCGAAATCACCCTCAGAAAGTTTGTGCGCTGTTCGCACTTCCCGAGCATGTATTCCCCCTCTTTGGTTTATGCTTAGGGTGGCCTGATCAGAACCCAGAGATCAAACCTCGTTTGCCAGAATCTCTAGTGCTTCATGAAAACCAGTACCAACCGGTCGATTTTGATGTGTTAAACCAGTATGACACCGTGCTTCATGATTATTATCAGCATCGAACAGGCAACCCCAGAGATGCACGCTGGAGTACGCAGATCACAGAAAAGCTGCTTCAAGAATCCAGACCCTTTATGCTGGAGTGCCTGCAGAGGCAGGGGTTCTGTAAGAAATAATGCCTTGTCATCATCGTGTCACATAGCACCTTTATAATTCCCAGCATCCATCGCAAAACACGGAAGGATCTGGGTGAAGGGGATGATCAAAGCAGGAACAGAAAAAGACAGACTATATGATCGCGCGGTTGATGGGGCTTACCTTGTTAGCAGTGTCATGGGTTATGAAAACGCAGTCGATGGACATGCTTTTTCTATCACCGGGGAAAGTTTGACGCTTGATGTTGTCGCGAGCATCTCTGTTACTGTGTTCAGTGTTGTCGCATGCTATTTTCCTCGTGTTGCCAAAGCGCGCGAAACTTGTCGAGAAGCCTTGAGTGGCTTGAAGAACGGCCGTCATGCTGTGGTCAATGCTTTGAGCATTGTAAATATGATGGCGCACCTGGGTACTGTGTTCAGCATACTCAGTCCTGAAGGCGCCCTAGCATGTGCGATGGGTCTATTCCTCATGTTCTTTAACTCATGGCGATTGCAGCACGAACGTGAGCAACAGCGGCATATCCAAGCTCTAGCGGCTTATCTGAATCAAGCAAGCGTAGAGTTCTCAGAACCCCTCAAAGTCCATCAACCCCAAAGAGCTCATCAAAAACGCCTCATTGCACTGCAAGTTTTTCACGGTACTACGGATGGTTTATATTGTGCAGGCAATGTTTTAAAGCTCGGATTATTGTTTTGTGCTATAGGGCATCCTGTGGGTGGGATTGCTGTGGGTATCGTGATTGCGATGATTTTTATGATGGTTATGGTGATCAGCACAAATTATTATGTTACGCAGTCTAAGATGCAACACTTTGAGCATCGAAAATGCTATGCTCAAGCAACTTACAAAGCCATGATGGAGGGGAAATCATTACAAGAAGCACACAACAGAAAACTCCAGGAGATTGTCACTGAACAGGCATTATTTGAAAAAACACGGCAATACCGTCTCTATCATGCCACAAAAAACCTATTCACCCTGTGTCGAGAGGCTGTCAACTATGTTAAAAACTCAGGGGATGCCACGGATAATGTGGTGGCCATGGTGATGAGGCGATCTCTCGCTCAGGCAGCGACACTCACAGATGTCAGCTGGATAGGCCTTTTAGTAGCGATGCCCTCTTTACTCTTGATGCTCTATCGCCATTGCAAAACAGGCTGTCGACCGTCTAAGATCAATAGCACGCCTGTCTTGAACCTCACACAGCAACGGAATATTCCCCAACCCATAGGAGTTAACCCATGTCTACCCACTCTATAAAACCGACAAAAATCAAGATTCTCTTGGTAGAAGATGAAACCAGTATCGCCCAGATGCTACGTTTCGCCTTGCCCAAAGAGCGTATGATTTTTTTTGCCGTGGAAGATGTGGCGATGGCTCAGGCGCATTTGACACGTGATATTCCAGATATAGTATTGCTGGATTGGATGTTGCCAGACCAAAGCGGGATCTCACTGATCCAATGGATGAAACAGGATCCGCTTCTCAAAAACACGCCCATCATTCTACTCACTGCCCGAGCGGCGGAGGCAGATAAAGTCAAAGGCTTGAAAAGTGGGGCAGATGATTACCTTACAAAACCCTTTTCACCCATTGAACTTGCGGCACGCATCGACGCTATTTTGAGGCGCGGTACTTGGGCAGAGCCTAATGAAATCATTCATTACCAGCAGATGACATTGGATTTGAAACAGCATGCCTTGCATGTTCAAGGGGTACCTTTGGTGTTGACAGCACTTGAGCTCAAGATGCTCACATTTTTTCTACGTCACCCTCATCAGATTTATACTCGAGATCAATTGCTTTCACATCTTTGGGGAAGATTGGCTGCACTCAGTGACCGTACTGTCGATGTGGCGATTCGAAGGTTAAGGGATAAATTAAGACCCCATGGATATAACAGGATGATCGAAACCATTCGAGGGACTGGATATCGCTTGGCTCATACAAAAACTTAAGCATGATCATGATAATATGATGGAGCGCTCAAGTGGGAATACACAGCGAAACACACTCCCTACACCCACAGTGCTCTCAATGTGAAGTTCAGCATCATGGCGCATCAAAACGTGTTTGACAATGGCCAAACCAAGCCCCGTGCCGCCTGACTTTCTCGAGCGACCTTTATCAACACGATAGAATCGCTCTGTGAGCCTTGGGATATGGGATTTTTCAATACCCACACCTGTGTCGCAAACCTCAAAAAATACCTGCCCTGTTTTTAAAAACCCCGTTGAAATATCAATACGCCCTCCGGGTTTAGTATATCGAATGGCATTGGTGACCAGATTTGAAAAAGCATTTCGTAGCTCATGGGCATTCCCCAAAATACCTGCTGTTGATACCAGAGATCTATATATCGCATGGTCAGCTGTCAAGGGCTTGAGATCATTTTGAAGGTCTTGAATCAGCTTGGATAACTCCACAGAGTCTCTCTGTGCATGAGGAGATTCATTTTCAATTTGAGCCAGCAACAACAAGTCCTCAATCAATGTTTCCATGCGACGTGTCTGTTGCTGCATGCTGCGAAAAATCTCTTGTAAGGACTCATCATGTAGACCTTCATGCTGCAAGAGTGACTCGACATAACCATGGATCACGGTGAGAGGTGTTCTCAGTTCATGCGAAACATTGGCAACAAAGTCTTGCCGCATCTTATTGAGCTGCAAGCTCTCTTGAGGTGTCAACATACTGCAAACACCTCCTTTGCCACCAAAATCGCATTGGTGGCGGCGGGAAAGCCACAGTAGGCCAACATCTGGGTGATCACAGCGACAATCTCCTCTTTGGAGGCTCCACATCGCAATGCACAGCCAATGTGAAGTTTGAGCTGAGGGAGAGAAAAACCTTGCACCGTCAAGGCTGCAAGGGTACACAGCTCTCGAGTTTTTTGATCCAAAGGGTTGTTCTCGTCACCATATAAATCTCCGAAGGCAAATTCTGCATTGACCTTTGCAAACAAAGGAGCGACGTCTTGAAGGGCCTGGATGTACTCATCGGCCTTGGGCCCCAGATGCTCGCGCATTACGTGCATGCCTTTTTCAAATCGTGATGTCATGTCTCCCCCTATTTTATTAATGGTTTATAGATTCATGCAGTGTTTTAAATAATTGAGGATTGTCTTGATAGTCTATCTTGACGTGTACTAGCACGGGGCCTGAAATCGCTTGAGCGCGAGTTAAAAGATCAGGGATTTGATCGGCACGCTCCAGAACCCAGCCTGTCGCTCCTAGGCTTTGGGCAAATAGCGCAAAATCCACAGGGCCTAACTTGACCCCAGAGTCTCGATGGTACTTCATCAACTGCTGTTCACGTACCATGTTATAGCTCCCATCATCCCACACAAAATGCAGAACAGGAAGGTGCTCGCGCACGGCCGTTTCAAGCTCTACCCCTGAAAATAGAAACCCGCCATCACCTGAGATCGAAATCACGCGTTTGTGGGGCTCTGCCAATAGACTCGCCATCGCCCATGGCAGGGCAACACCCAGTGTCTGCTGACCATTACTGAAAAGTAAATGATGAGGTTCATAAGATAAAAAGTAACGTCCCAGCCACATGTAATGGCTTCCAACATCACTGATCACACGGGTTTGATCATCAATGGCAGATCGTAAATGATGAATGAAATCGAGCGGATGAATGCGGGTGGTGGTAGGATCTGCATTTTTTGTCTTGTGGATTTGATCCAACTGTTGATGTAACGCCGCATGCAGAGCGCATAAGGCCTTGGAGTAGGGCTGATTGAGCTGGCTTGCAGCCAGCGTAGATTCTATATTGGAAGTCAAACGCATCAAGGTTTTACTCATATCTCCCAGCAATTCCAGCGAAGGGGAATACCCTGATCTGACTTGCGCAGGTAAGCAATCGATATGCACAATTGCTTTTTGGTTTTGGGTATTCCAAATCTCAGGATCATATTCAACAGGGTTAAACCCCACCGTGATCAAGAGATCCGCCTGATCTAACACTTGATCGCCAGGCTGGTTTTTGAAAAGGCCTATCCGCCCAAAAAATCGGTCTATGAGATCTCGAGACACCACCCCTGCCCCTTGAAACGTGCAGACAACAGGGATCTTCACGCGCTTTAAAAAAGCCCGCAATGCCTGTGTACAAGTGGGTTCTGAAGCGCCTTGCCCCAAAAGGATCACGGGGCGTTTCGCTCGCGTTAAAAGATCCAGTAAAACCTGCTGCAGCTCAATAGGGGCTTCGCCCATCAACACAGGCGGGGGGCTCTCAAGAGGCTCAACATCCGTTGGACTCGCGATAATATCTTGCGGTAAACTGATAAACACTGCACCACGTCTGGGCGCCAAGCTTTCTCGAAAGGCCTGAATCAGCGTTTCAGAGATGCTGGTGTCTGACTCAATCTCGACACTGAGTTTCGTTGCAGCCTTCAATAATCCCACGTTATCACAACCTTGATGGGAAGACTTCAAGTGCAAGGCCCGAGAAACATTGCCTCCTAAGGCAACCACGGGGTCGCCTTCTGTGGTTGCGGTGAGCAGTCCTGTCGCCAGATTCGAAACGCCTGGGCCTGAGGTCACCAGCACCACACCCGGTTTCCCTGTGATGCGCCCATAGCTCGCGGCCATGAACGCTGCATTTTGCTCATGACGACAATGAATCAACCGAATCGAACTGTCATTAAGCGCATCATACACACTGTCAATCTTTGCACCTGGCACGCCAAAGATAAACTCAACTCCCTGGGCTTCTAGGCATTGAACCAAAAGGATTGCTCCCGTTTTTTTGAGGGTTTTCATGGATCTATCCGACCTCTATTTTTTCCAGATCTTAACGCCTGGAAAGTATAGGCCAAATCTTTATAAAACTCCAAGTGTGAGAGGGGTCCATATTTTTAATGAGGCAGCCCTGACAGACCCCTTGTATTCTCTCTAAAAATCAGGTAATCTGCCCCTATGCTCGTTTCGAGCTGTTCAGTGTGATGCCCTACAAACCGCATCAATTCAAGCTTTTCTCCTGTTTATTTACTTTAACTCACTCATCAATAATAAATGGATCTTTATGAATCTGACCGAACTTAAGAAAAAATCTGTAGCTGATCTGATGGAGCTTGCTCGCGAGCATGGCGTTGAAAATGCAGGGCGTGCGCGAAAGCAAGAAATTATCTTTTCTATTTTGAAAGCCCGTGCACGCCAAGGCGAAGATATTTTTGGCGAGGGGGTTCTGGAAGTCATGCAAGAAGGGTATGGCTTTTTGCGTTCGGCAGACAGTAATTACGTCGCAAACCCAGACGATATCTACGTTACACCGCAGCTGATTCGCCGTTTCCACTTGAGGACGGGAGACAGCTTAACTGGTACGATTCGCCCTCCCAAAGAAGGCGAACGCTATTTTGCGATGAAAAAGATTGACTCCGTCAACTTTGATCCTCCTGAGCAAGCAAAAAATAAAATTCTTTTTGAAAACCTCACCCCACTTTTTGCCGACAATCGTTTGATCATGGAGCGTGGAGACGGATCTGTTGAGGATCTCACATCCCGAGTGATAGATCTGGTTGCCCCAACAGGCCGAGGTCAGCGCGGCTTAATCGTCTCGCCGCCTAAAGCCGGTAAGACCATGATCTTACAGAATATTGCAGATTCTATCTCTAAAAACTACCCTGAGTGCTATCTCATTGTTCTGTTAATTGATGAGCGCCCTGAAGAAGTGACTGAGATGCAACGATCTGTTTGCGGTGAAGTCGTCGCCAGTACTTTTGATGAACCCGCCACACGTCAAGTACAATTGGCTGAAATGGTTATTGAAAAAGCCAAGAGACTGGTCGAGCATAAGCACGATGTGGTGATTTTGCTGGATTCTATCACGCGTCTTGCGAGGGCTTATAACACCGTGGCGCCGACATCCGGTAAAGTACTAACAGGTGGCGTGGATGCCAATGCTCTCCAGCGACCCAAGCGATTTTTTGGTGCCGCGCGTAATACGCAAGAAGGCGGTAGCCTCACCATTATTGCAACAGGCTTGGTAGAGACAGGCTCTAAAATGGATGAAGTGATCTTTGAAGAGTTCAAAGGCACAGGAAACATGGAGCTCCATTTGGATCGTAAAATCGCTGAGAAGCGCATCTATCCTGCGATTAACTTCAACAAATCCGGTACGCGCCGTGAAGATCTTCTCACAACCCCTGAAGAGCTCCAGCGTCTCTGGATTTTGCGTAAGATTATGCAGCCTATGAACGAAATCGCTGCGATGGAGTTTTTGGTTGAACGGTTGTCAGAGACCAAGACCAATCACGCTTTCTTTGAAGCCATGAAGCGAAATTAGAAAGATAGGCAAAAGAGATGTCAGAGGTTCTATTTAAAAATTTGCTCGAATCGATTGGAGAGAATCCTCAGCGAGAAGGCTTGCTAAAGACTCCCAAACGGGCTGCTGAAGCCTGGAAGGCTCTGACTCAGGGGTACCAAGCAGACATTCCCAGTATCGTCAATGGTGCATTATTTACATCTGAGAGCCATGACATGGTGGTAGTCAAAGATATTCAGTTCTATAGCCTCTGCGAACATCATTTGTTGCCTTTTTATGGCGTGATGCATGTGGGCTATATTCCTAACCAGAAAATCATTGGGCTTTCTAAAATCCCTCGCTTGGTAGAAGTATTCACTCAGCGCTTGCAGTTACAAGAGCGCATCCATATTCAACTGGCACAGGCGATCCAAGAGATTTTAGACCCTCAAGGGGTGGCCATTGTGAGCCAAGCAAGCCATCTGTGTATGTCCATGCGGGGCGTTGAGCAAACGCATGCCTCAACCGTGGTGCAGACCTGGCGAGGGGTATTTCAAGAGCCCTTGTGGCACAACGGGTTTTTAGCAAGTATTCAATAAAAATCAATACGAAACCAGGGTGAGACATGCGATACCAGATTCAAATAGCCAAAGAGCGTATGCATTTTTCAGCAGCGCACTTTACTATTTTTTCAGACACTGAACGCGAGAATCTCCACGGACACCATTATCAATTGGCACTGGATCTCGCGCTAGAATCCCCAGATGTCCAAGCATTGGGGCTGGAATGTGACTATAATATTTTAAAAAATATCGCCACGAATCTCTGTCAGTCTTTGGACGAGTTTCTATTGCTGCCCTCTCAAAACCCCTATTTAAGACTCAAGCAGACAGACACTCACTGGATTTGCCAGTTTGGCGCTGATCCAGAGATGCAGTTTTTGCATCGTGATGTGAAGATTTTGCCACTGTCTAATATCACAGGAGAGGCCCTGTCGCACTGGTTCTTAGCAGAGATCCACGCTGTGCTGCCTGAGGTTTTCAAGAAAAGTTTACAGCAATTGACCGTGAGCATCTCCTCAGGCCCTGATCAGTGGGTAGGGGCTGTTTGGAATCGAGTGAGTATCATAGAGAAAAGTTAATTCACCTCGCCCCTTGTGGGAGAGGTCGAGAAACCGTAGGTTTCGAGGGAGAGGGGGAGTCATGAAATACGCCGTCATCACAGGTGCCAGCCGCGGGATTGGCTTGGCTGCAGCCAAAAAATTTGTGTCTGAAGGCTATCAGGTGATAGGCCTGTCTCGCACACCATGCCCTTTACCCAACGTTCAGAGTGTACACGTTGATTTCTCACACCCTATCCCCAACACCTTTGCAGAAACGCTTGCAGCAGAGCTTTCTCAGCCCGCTCAGTCCTTGGTTGTCATACACAATGCAGGTATCTCAGCGCATGATCAAACCCAAGCGATCACACCCGAACAATTTCAGCAGATCCTACAAATCAATTTATTTTCCGTCTGCGAGCTCAATCAAATAATCATTCCTCTGATGCCTCACCATCAAGGCTCTGGTATTATTTATATCGGCAGTACGCTGTCATTTATGGGTGCGCCCAGCTCGTTTAGCTATACCGTCTCCAAACACGGGATCTTAGGCATGATGCGTGCCAGCGCTCAAGATCTCAAGCCTTTAGGAATTCATGCCGCCTGCGTATGCCCCTCTTTTACAGACACCGACATGCTGAAGTATTTATTTCCAGGGGATCAGCTACAAAAGGTTGCAGGCAATTTTGGTGCCTTGATCTCTCCGGATGCCATCGCCAAAGCTATCTTTTTTGCCGCGACTACCCCAGAATGCAATGGATTATTACTCCCTGTTGATAAAGGAGCATATGGATGAAGATTTTACGTGTGATGATCCTGGGCAGCACTCTGATAGGATGCGTGCTAGGCCTAACGGCTTGTGGCCAAAAGGGGCCGCTGTATTATCCTGTCAAGCCTGTTCAGGCTACGCAGAGCGTTCTTGAGATTGAGAAGAGTGCAACTCCATGAATCAATTACCTTCGTGGATGATGTTTATTTGGGAAATGATTTTAAACACCCCTTGGTGGGTCTATTTGTTACTGATCTATGTGGTCAAGCGAGGGCTGAAAGCCCGACAAACACAGGTGGGGTCGCTCGCACGTATGTTTATATTTCCCATTTTAATGTTCTTACTTTCTATTGACACACTCTATCGCACCGATGCTTTGACGGGCGTGAATATCGGATGCTGGGTGCTGACCCTGCTTTTAGGCGCTGTGATCGGCTGGTACTTGGTAGCACAACAAGCCTTGAAGGTAGACCGTCAGAAGCATTTGATTTTCTGCCCAGGGACGTGGTCTGTTTTGATTTTGGTGCTGGTGATCTTCGTCAGCAAATACGCGTTTGCAACGATTCAGGCAACGAATATCATCCTGGCCAAGAACCCTATATTCATTCTGAGTAATCTCAGTGTTTCTGGAGTTTTTACGGGTATCTTCCTGGGTCGTCTGGCATGTTATCTCCATCGATATTTTACATTGCCTCATACGGATCTCCAAAGATCTTAGCTAACCCCAACTTCCAAGCGAGCTCTCATAAACAATCTCCGCAAGCTTCACATGGTTTTCTGCATCTAGATGACAGCCATCGGCTGGATCAAACTGGAGGCGGGAGACCGCATCAATATAAAAACACCCATATTGCTCAGCCAGAGCCTGAAAATATCTGGGGAGCTCACGGGATTTTTGGGTTGCTCCAGCAAAAACCGTTATGTAGGGCTCCACTTCCAGAATAGGCGGATACCCAATAATCATGATTTTGGGAGGTTTTGAGAAACTTTCTCCCAAATTAAATTGCTGAATTTTTTTAACCAAAATACCCATACCCTCCGCGATGGCTTCAGGAGTTCTATTGAACATCGCCTTAAGATCGTTGATTCCCAAAAACAAAATCACGGTATCGACAGGCGCATGCGAATACAAACAAGATTCCAAATAGGCTAAGCCATTGCGATTGGAGTCATAGGTATCTTCAGGGTAATCAATATTCGTCGTGCGAGCGCAAAGGCCCTCTTCGATGACCCAATAGCCCGCTCCTAATAACTGCTGGAGCTTCCCAGACCAGCGGATTTTACGTGGATAACGTTCATGGTAACCTGTGGCGGGATTCAGTGATCCTGGTACCAAACCATAGGTATTGGAATCTCCATAACATAAAATGGTTTTGGGGGAGGTTTTAGGAAGCATTGCGTTTTTCCTTGGATGAAGTTATTTCGATTGGCTTAAATAAGCTGAGGGACTTGCAAAATAATGATAAGTTCACCCACTGCATCGCCCCTTGTGTTCTGGAATGTTAACATAGATCCTATCACTTATTTCAAGTCGCGTCAAAAAAGTACAAAAAGTACAAATCAAGCCTGCATCTCATAGGGTGCGCGCTGCCGACATCTCAGCAATCACACGACAAGGCGCCTCAGAGCCATTGCGAATCTTCAATGGAAATGCCATCACTTTTGCGCCCATCGGTGGGAGTTTTTCGAGATGACAGAGGTTTTCTAAGATATACTTTCCAGAGCCTAATATCTTACGATGGACTGGAAAGTCTGGATGTGAGCCATCTGGAGAGAGCGTATCAATTCCAATACCAACGATAGACTTCGTCAGAAGATAATCGATTGAGTCCTCAGAAAACCCAGGAAACCTGAGATGTCCAGAAGCATCTGGGTTACGATATCGAACGGAGTCATGCCAATACTGGCTCCAGCCTGTTAGCAATAAAACCAGCGCGTGTTCTGGAATCTCACCATGGGTTTTTTCAAATATCAGGATTTCCTCACACGTGAGAAAATACTCTGCATGAGCATTCGGGCGACAGTCAATCACCACAGCCTTGGCAATCAAGCACTCCAAGGGGAGATCAGCGATGGCCTGCCCATTTTGAGCAAAATGACGCGGAGCATCCATATGGGTGCCAATGCCTGAGGGCATTGAAAGCGTTTGCACACAAATACCTGAAGGTTTGCAAAGCGTCTCAGTCAGTTGAAAACCACAACACCCTTCCCAGTCCGGAATGCCTGAATGCAGTGTCTGCGTAAGATCAATGAGCATTATAATGTCACCTCCCTATTGTAGAGCTTCTCTCTCATGACCCATCCATGCGTGACAATCACTGAGCATCACCAAGTAAAACTGCTGCTGGATCTCTGGGAAACTCGGGACAAAAAGATCAAACTCCATGCCCGCAAGCAAGTCCATCAAGATGATTGAGATCAGTAGCGAGTATTGCGCTCTGTAAATTTTTTTATCTGAGGTCTGCAGCATTTTTTCTCAGCCATCCTCTGCAATCATGCGATAAGACATTCCAGAGCTGCTTTAATCTAAAACCCATCGCCCATTTTTTTTGATCTCAGCGTGCATTGCATCCGGCGCGAGATCAAGCTCGCCTGGCCATGTCACAACACCATGGTCAACAAATACTTGATTAAAGTATTTCTCATTTTTAAGCGCCTCAAAAACACCTGTCAGATGGGAAGATTTAAATTGCACAGTTCCCTGCAAGCCATCTGTAAACTTTACTTTTAGCACAAGATGCGCCATGGGTTGTACGGTTGCCACATTCCAGTACATGAAGCCTCACCTCCGTTTTATTTAAGTGGTTCAATCTTTTTTGGCATTTGCTTATGCGTACACAATCTCCAGTCTTCCAAGAGCTCACTTTGATGCAGCTCCGCCCAATCTAACGTCAAAGCCAACGCACGAATAGGTAAAGTTCCCTCTGTCATTTTTAATTCCTGAATATTAATAATTCCCTCAAAATCTCCATAACGAGCATGAAAATGAGGGGGTGCATGTTCATTCCAAAACATCTGGATAATGATACCGTAAAAGATACTGATGGTCGGCATGCGCGTTTCTTATTTTTTAGCTCATTTCTATCTGCATGCAGTGTACATCATTGAAAAAATTATTTCAAGGGTGTTTTATGGACTAATGCGGACGTCTTTGCGCGTATTAACACCTCTCAATCATGCGACAAGACATTCCAGAGCTGCTTTAATCTAAAACCCATCGCCCATTTTTTTTGATCTCAGCGTGCATTGCATCCGGCGCGAGATCAAGTTTGCCTGGCCATGTCACAACACCATGATCAAAAAACACTTGATTAAGGTACCGTTCACTCTCCACAATACGAAATACGATTATACCGCTTCAGGCCCGTCCAAAAAAGCTGCTGCATCCAACAGCTGATCTTCATTAAAAACACGAATACCATTTGCCGTTAAAAGGGCTGCCGTTACGCCTTGCCCTGTAATAGTTCTCCCACTGAAAGTCCCATCATAAATTGCCTCATTGCCACAAGAAGGGCTACGCGCCTTTAAAATCGCAAGTTTGATCCCATGCTGCTGGCACAACTTCAAGGCAATTTCAGCGCCTTTTTGAAAGGCAGCTGTGACATCTGCCCCTTGTTTTGTCAGCACTTGATGCCCCCTCATTTCAGCCGCTGGGCGTGGTGTCGGTAATCCGCCTGCCATTTCTGGACACACCGAGACAAAGCGACCTTCTTTGATCCATTGATTCACAAGCGTATGCTCAATGAGTTTCCCCTCACCATTGTAGCGAACTTTTGCGCCCAGAAGGCACCCACTGATCAATATTTTTTGCATGCATCATTCTCCTTGTCACTCACGCCATCTATGAATTAATCTCATTAGAATAGCTGATCTTAATACGGATATCTATCCACCCTGTATAAACAACGCGATAAATTTGCGTGCCCCCGAAATTTTTCACCTCATTGAAAAAATTATTTAAATAAGCAACGTTTGGCAAGTTCTCATGCACTTTATTGCATCTCTAACCACTTCATCCAAAATTTCAGGCACTGACATTCTATTTTTCACCAATCCAACAGACTGACCAGCATAATGCGCTAAAGCCTCCAAATTACCTTCCATCATAGACGCAGGTAAATTACGGCTATAACGCTCAACTGATTGACCCGAAGGATAATAGGCAACAATATCATGCTCACCCGGTCGCTGGCCTGACTGAGCCTGACCTGACGTTAGCCACTGATCATAGGTGCTATTCCGTAATACGCGGCTATATGAATGAGGCCAGCCTTTTTCAAAGATATCGGTATACACCGTATCTGTTTCTTTAGCCTCAAGTAGTCGATGCTTATATTTCTCATGGATTCCAGCTTCATGACTTGATAACAATCTCGTTCCCAAAACAACGCCTTCTGCTCCTAGCGCTAAAGCAGCCGCTAAACCCCGTCCATCAGCAATGCCACCTGCAGCAACCACAGGTACTCTGCCCGCTACGGCATCTACAACAGCAGGTACTAAAGGAAATGTTGCAACGTGACCCCAAACATGTCCGCCTGCCTCCCATCCCTGAGCAACAATCACATCAACGCCCGCATCGACTGCATGTTTAGCTTCCTCAGCACTTCCCACTGTGAGAATAACCTTTCCATCTGCTGCATGGATTTTATCAATAAAGGAACTGGGGTCCCCCCAGAAAAACCAAATAATCTTTATACCTTTTTTGAGACTTAATTCTAAACGTTCCGTCTGATCCCATTCCAAAATCAGATTAACCCCTATGGGTTGATGAGAGAGGGCTAGCGTATCATCGATCAATTTTTCGCAGACCTCGATAGGCAAATTACTCAGGGGAACCATGCCCAAACCTCCCTTATTTGCGACAGCACTGATCAATTGAGGCGTGACAGCACCTGCCATCGGCGCTTGAAAAATAGGAATCTCTAAGTTTAAAACTTTACAAAGACGCGTTTGGATTTTCTTCTTGTGTGCTACAGCAAAAAAAGTCTCAGCTTCTGACATATCTCCTCCGCCCAAAGGTTTCGACTTGTATTTTTTCATAACGCAGTGTTCCGTAAGAAAATAGCTGTTCCATTATTTCAACTCACCCTTTTAAAACTTTCCTGAGAAATATCATCGAATACCCCTTCCAATAATTTTTAATTTCGCCCATGCGGACATAACCGTTTTTCACATAAAACCCTTCCGCCTGAAAATCCCATGTGTCCACGGTAGACAGACGGCAGCCTTGCTGGATCCCCTCTTGCTCTGCAACCCTCAGCAATTGCTTTCCATGGCCCTGATGTCTGTAGGCATCATCCACCCACAAAGACTTAATATAAATCGATTCGGTGTCAAAAAAAGCTTGTAGCCCACCCAGTATTTTTCCCGAGTTATTTTTCAAAAATACTGAAAAACTCCGATCTCGCTCACCCACAAGATCTGCGTACGCGGCAAATACGCCATCGCTGAGGACAGCATTTTCAGTGGGCTCAGGTGTGTGATCTATGATGATTTTCATATCTGAGCCCCCAAATCCACAGCCATCCAACACACTTCCCCAGATTCAGCATCCATTAGCCTACTGAACCCTGCTTTTTCATAGGCAAAAATGGCGGCGATATTTTTAATATTAGGGTCGACCAGGCATCTTGAAAATAAAGGCTTGACCTGCTCTTGCAAGAATTTTTTTAAAATAAGGGGAGCAAAGCTTTTTTTGAGAAATCCAGATTCACCGATATAATAATCTAACCTTGCAACAGACTGAGGAAATTGAGGCCTATCTGCATCAGAAAAATCATGGATATCATAAAACTGAATATATCCAATAGGCACTTGCTGAACTAAAATTATAAACCCATGGACGTTTCGAACAGCGCTATATTTTTGAGTAATGAGTTCAAGTGTCCAAGTGATATCCTGATCCCACCAGGCTTTGATATGGGGCTCTTCCAGCCATTTCAGCAGCAAGGGAAAATCTGTTTCTGCCAATGGTTTAAAATGCAGGTGTGGCTTCACTGCTTTGAGATTGATGTCTCGAATGAAGGTTGTCTTGGAATTCGTATAAGCCTCACGATCGCTTTGATATTGAGATGCGAGATTTTGCTTTAAATCAGCGTAGGCGTGTTTGGTTTCTGGATGCTTGATTAAATAATCTCGGAACAACCGCCTGATGATCCAGTCATGATGTGTGACGGGTAAGACGTGAATATGATGCGTGCGCCGCTCTCCAAAAGGGGGCATACCTTTGACAAAAAACAGCTTACTTGTATCAGGATTATCTTCCCAAAAAATATAATCATCTTCGATAAGCATAGGAATCAAGGCTTTTGCAGACTCAAGACCCGTCACCCCAATGGCGAGATCTACAATGGGTTTTGCACATAATCCTGGAACTGCAGTACTGCCAATGTGATCAATACCTTGAACCCATGAAAAGTTTAAACGCGATTTCAAACGATCGATTTCAAATTTTGCCTGTACTGGCCAGTCAGGGTGATAGGGTTCAATCTGGACACAATCTTTAGCTTCGACGCTCTCTCTTGTGATGCGATATAAAACATGTGTGGCCAATGGATGGCCTCTAGGGAGCTTAGGATGATCAAAATCGCCCTGAAAATCTCTGACCATTCCCAACTTTTCCATCACTCGCATCGAGGGTTTGTTGAGAGCAGAGGTAAAAGATACGACTTCTTTCAAGCCATAGTGCTCAAAAGCAAGATGTAGAACCATCCTGGCTGCCTCGGTTGCATAGCCTTGATTCCAAAAATTTTTTGCAATTCTCCACCCTATTTCAATACACGGCGTAAACTGCATCTGATAAGGAGGTATAGAAAGCCCAACAAATCCAATAAACTCATGAGTTTCTTTAAGCTCAACAGCGAAGTTACTAAACCCATGTTTGACCCTATGGCAACGCATCCAATCCACTCGGCTTTTTGTTTCTTCATCCGTCAGTGTCGAAGGAAAAAACTCCATGACATCAGGATCTTGATTCATCGCTGCAAAGGCAGGGATATCCTCCTCTTTCCACTCACGCAACATCAGACGCTTGGTTTCAAACACGATTTCTCTCAACCCTCTGGCAACGCTCACAACTTTCAGGACTGACAGCTTTTCGCAATGGATCTGTCTACCTACCCCATTGTAACTCAAAACAAAGATCATCGTGTCACAAGCACGTCCAGGAATTTTCACCTGAAATTTTCCATGTTAACCCAAACTGTGTTATACTCCCTCCCCCTGGCTGCTATAGCCGTGAAATAAAGGATGTTCGCGATGGGCTTTTTTGGATTATTGAATTTACCCTGGTGGGGCTATGTTCTCTTTACGCTGATTGCCACACACATCACCATGTCATGCGTCACCCTGTATTTGCACAGAGCCCAATCGCATCGTGCTCTGGTGTTTCACCCGATTGCCGCGCATTTTTTTCGATTCTGGTTATGGTTGACCACCGGCATGAAAACCAAGGAATGGGTGTCTGTCCACCGTAAGCATCATGCGCGTTGTGAAACTGCGGATGACCCTCACAGCCCTGTCATAGAAGGCGTATCTCAAATTCTCTGGCGCGGCGCGGAATATTATCGCAAAGCCAAGAAAGACCCTGGAACCCTTGAGCAGTTTGGCATTGGAACCCCTGATGATTGGCTGGAGCGTAATGTCTATAGCACACCCTTTTTGCGAGGCAAGCAGGGGATTTTATTATTGCTGTTGATTGAAGTCATTTTATTGGGCGTGCCCGGTATTATTGTCTGGGGCATTCAAATGGCGTGGACGCCTTTCTTTGCAGCGGGTGTGATCAATGGAATCGGGCACTTTGTGGGATATCGCAATTATGAGTGCGCGGATGCCTCTACCAACCTGATGCCTTGGGGGATCTTGATCGTAGGCGAAGAGCTTCATAACAATCATCACACCTATGGCACCTCTGCCAAGCTGTCATCCAAATGGTGGGAGCTGGATTTGGGCTGGCAATATATCAAGATCTTGCGTTTTGTGGGACTGGCAAACGTCAAGCGCTTGCCCCCTAAAATGCTGCCTAATCGATTGGATCGCGAAGTGGATATTGAAGCCGTTACAACCCTGGTGGCCGATCGCTTGCGCATTCTCGCGCGCTTTAGCCGTCAGGTGATTCGCCCTGTTTTTCAAGAAGAGCGGGGTATACACCGTGAAAATCTCACGCTGCGTGAGGCTTTTACGCGTCGCCGTCGTGCCCTGCTTGTTCGAAACAGTACGCTGCTTTCAGCACCTGAGGTTGATAAAATCAGTGTGACCTTGAGTCAAAGCGAGACTTTACGCCAGGTGTGTCAGTCTCGAGATGATCTCAATGCCATTTGTGCGCAAACCATGGCAAGTCAGGGTGATCTGATTGATGCCTTGAAAACATGGTGCCATAATGCAGAACAAAGTGGCATTCACGCGTTGGAGAATTTTGCCAGGTTTTTAAAATCGTATCGCGTGAAAGTTTAGCAATTTAATATCAAGTCATCAGTATCAAAACTCCCTCCTCCCTTGCGGAGGAGGGTTAGGGTGGAGGGGAAAATATGAAACTACTGGCATGGCTGTGGCCCAAGAAAACGCGCTTTGTCAGTCAAACTGATCAATTTCTTAAAGCTTTTGATCAAGCACATCCTGAGCGCTCTGAGTCTCAGATCCAAGAGATTGCCAAGCATCGTGATATTTTTCATCGATCTGAACCTCAATAAAACCCTGCTATGCAGCCTGATCATCCACTCCTGACCCGCTATCGAGACCAACATGCCCAAGGGACATTGCCTCATGCTGTGCTTTTAACGGGGGCTGATCCTTCTGTGTTAGCGGATATGGCCAACGCGCTGGCATTCAGCGTGTTGGGGGTTGATGCGAAGCAACAAGCGCTTTTGAACAGCGAGGGCGGCCACCCTGATCTGCAGATCCTATCGCCAGAAGGGGCCTTGCAGATTTTAAAAATCGACGCCATTCGTGCCGTCATTGAGTTCACCCATCAAACGCCCCAACAAGGGCATTGTCAGGTGATTATCTTACAGGAGGCTGATCGGCTCAACACGGCCTCCGCCAATGCTTTGCTCAAAAGTCTAGAAGAGCCCTCAGGTCAGGTCTATTGGATTTTAACCTCCAGCCATCCTTCTCGCCTGTTACCCACCATTACCAGCCGTTGCGCGCTCGGGTCTTTAGGTACTGATCTTTCACATCACTGGATAGACGCCATCCAGCAGCTTGAACATGCAGAACGCTATTTTGAGCTGGCCGACAGCCTTGCAAACCCCATGAAACAGCCGTTTGACCCCCTAGAACGCACGACGTTCTGCCAGGCGCTGGAATTCTCCTGGGTGGTAAAACTATTGCAGCAGATGGCCTTAGATGCCCTTAAACGAGGGTTAGATCGCGAAGCGCCTGTGATGTTTGAAAAACTTTTCCCTAAAAACCAGCCATCTCCCTGGTCTTTGACACGGGCACGCACACTGTTAGAAGCCATGCAAGTCCAACAGGCGCGGCTGGAGTTGCCCGTCGCACAAAACAGCACGTTGCGCTGGGATGGCCTATTTGCTGAGTGCTTTGAGATTTTATCTTGCCAAAGATGAAGGTAGGCGCCACAAGGAAGGGTTGCATATTTTCTTAGTGAATTCACGTTATACTAAAAATGTCAGTGGTCGCAAGAGAGATGTTTAAGTCGTTTTATCTTATTGATGGCTCTGTGTTGTTTTGAGTGGGTAATTCTAAAAAATAAAAAAACTTTCGCATCATATTTCTTGTCCCCTCGCCCCTTGCGGGAGAGGGCTAGGGAGAGGGGTGCGGTTTGAAAAATCCTTTAGAAAAAGAGAGGGTGCCTTATGAGCTCCATTTTTGCATAAGACGAAACCTAATGTTTGCAAGCCTCAGGAATGATTGCCGCTAACTGTTTGGGCAACGCCTGAATATAGGCACTGCCAGCATGAACCCCTCTCCCTAGCCCTCTCCCGCAAGGGGCGAGGGGGCAAGAAATGCCATGCGAAAGTTACTTGCTTTTTTGCATTACCCACTCAAACCGACAGAGCTCCCTTATAGCTGCAGCTCGGCAAACCCTTGTGACTTCACACACTCATCGAGAGCTTTCAATGTTTTTAAGAGATTTTCCATCTGATCTAAGGGCCATGAATTGGGGCCATCACTCAAGGCCTTGTCGGGGTCAGGATGGGTTTCCATAAATAACCCAGAAATCCCGACAGCCACTGCCGCGCGAGCCAACACAGGCACAAATTCGCGCTGCCCGCCTGAGCTGGCGCCCAGCCCACCTGGCAACTGAACGGAATGAGTCGCATCAAAAACCACGGGGCACTTTGTTTCTCTCATGATGGCCAAGGACCTCATATCTGAAACCAGATTGTTATACCCAAACGAGACACCCCGTTCGCAGACCATGATCTGGGAATTCCCTGTCTCACGAGCCTTCTCAACCACATGCACCATATCCCATGGCGCTAAAAACTGGCCCTTCTTGATATTGATGGGAAGATGGGTCTTCGCCACGCTTTGAATAAAATTGGTCTGACGACACAAAAACGCGGGTGTTTGGAGCACATCCACAATCGCACTCACTTCATCCAAAGGCGTATCTTCATGAACATCGGTCAAAATCGGCACGCCGATCTCTCGCTTGACTTTCGCTAAGATCTCTAAGGCTTTGCTCATCCCAATCCCTCGAAAGCTTTTCGAAGAAGATCTATTGGCTTTATCAAAAGAAGACTTGTAAATAAAGGGGATTTTCAACTTTTCTGTCATGCGTTTGAGGGTCTCAGCGCTTGAGAGGGCTAAGCTTTCGGTTTCAACCACGCACGGCCCTGCAATGAGAAAAAATGGCTGATCTAACCCAACTTCAAATCCGCATAACTTCACAGGGCTCTCCTTTTTATTGGCAACTTAGACATCTTAAATTTCATTTCAGAAAACATCATCTCTCAAAAATTTTCCCTAACTCATGCTTTTCAAGCACCACGAGGTAGTCTGGCAGAACACCTGCACTGAACATTTCTCCCGTGCAAAGATAAAGCCTTGTAAAGCCCATCTCGTGAAGCTTAGCCCCTAGCTTTAGGCCGTCCATCTTACTCTGCGCAAAATTTTTATCAATGGAAATAGGTGTATCCCGTTTAAGATTCAAATCAGGCAGCTCTCTTAAAAAAGCCTCAGGAGTTAAGTAATGCTTAGCATGAATGTCGTAGAAGAGATTACCCATCATCATTTCAGCAAATAAAGAGTCATCCTCCAGGAAAACTAACTCAATAGGCTTGGCATCAACATCGGATGCTTGTTCGACTTGAATCAAAATCTCAGGCGCTAACTGCTTAGGTAGGATCTTAGCGCCTACACGCATCATTTTCGCTTGAATGTCAGGGCTGCCATAATAGCTTGTCACCAACAAAGATCTGGGCAAACCGCCTTCCGCAATGACATCCAGGCCTGTGATCTTTTGGCGCAAGAGCTCATAGTCAGCTAATAAAAACGTCTTAAGTTTTTCAGCAGCAGTCTTTGACTTCAAATAATTTAAAGCTTCCTCACCTTTTTTAAAGTGCCTGAGGGTCAACTCTGGATATGTCTTTTGAAGGGCTTCAAACCGAAGATCCCAAAGCCCATGAATTGAGGCATCATCATCTAAAACAACAACCTCATCATTGGTTCTTAGCGTAAGATCTGTGCCCAGCCACTTCGGCGTTCTGCAATGTGGAAATGTCACGGTCACCGTTGTTCCAATACCCAGTTGGGATTGGATATGCAACTGACCTTCATTGGCCTCTAATGCTTCTCGCACCTGCGCGAGCCCAATACCATGCCCTTCTTTTTTGCCCTGTGTAAAGCTGACCGCATCGAGAATCTTCTGTATGATCTCAGGCGACATACCTTTGCCCGTATCTTGGATTGTCAGTTTGACATGCTCCGGATCTGTCTCTAAGCTCAGTGTAAGCACGGCTGCACGGCCTTTCTGATCTTTCATCGCATCCACGGCGTTGTTCATAAGGTTGGAGAGCATGCGCGTGAACGCACTCTTTTGGGCCATCAGGCAAACAAAATGCTGATCTTCAGGGATGTTTAAGATCAGCTTCAGAGAGGTGTGAGAAAGGTTTTGATATTGAAGGTTCTTATCTGTCATCAGCTGTTGCAATAAAGGCGAAAGCACCAAAAACTCGCGTGGCTCATCAAGCTCCCCTGATGCAACCTTCGCAGGATTACACTGGTTTAAGAGCTCTGCAGCAATATCATCAATGCTTCTCGCTACTTCCCGCAATGTTATACGCTTATTCTCTGGGAGATCATCACAGGTCTTGATCAATACACCCAGGCTCGCCAATGGGGATTTGATATCGTGGGCAACCCGTGCAGCAATCTTCGCAAGCT
>JAHFRR010000079.1 GCA_023266165.1 Thiotrichales bacterium | reverse complement strand
TATCAGATAGCGAATGGCCCGATGAACCAAGAGATCTGGATATCTTCGAATAGGGGAGGTGAAGTGAGTATAGGCTTGATAGGCCAATCCAAAGTGCCCAACGTTTTGGGGTTGATAACGCGCTTGAGTGAGGGTTCTCAGCAACGTGAACTGGAGCGGGAAGAAATCAGGGCGCTCTCGAATTTGCTGTACAATCTGGTTAAAGTCAGCAGGCTTCAGGGCTTGGTTCGAGACGCGAATACCCAAAAGACTTAAAAAGTTTCGAAGCTCTGTGACTTTTTCATCTTTCGGGGGCTCATGCACGCGATAGAGGGCAGGTAAGCCATGTTTTAGTAAAAAGCGTGCCGCGGAGACGTTGGCCAGTAACATGCACTCTTCAATGAGGCGATGGGCGTCATTACGGCTTCGATAGGCAATCCCCAGGACATCGCCCTTAGCATCCAGCTGGACAACAGGCTCTGGCACTTCAAACTCAATAGCGCCACGTTCGGTACGCTCAGCCAAGAGGGCTTTAAAGAGCTGATAGAGCGTTTGAATATCTGGGATAATGGGATGATAGGCCTGAGGGAAAGCCGTTTCGCCCTGCGCCAGCAAATCTGCAACCTGGGTATAGGTGAGCCTGGCTTTGGAATGAATGATCGCAGGATAGAATTCATAGCTGGAGAGCACCCCTCGAAGACTCACTGTCATCTCGCACACCAGTGTCATGCGATCCACATGGGGTTTGAGCGAACAGAGCTCGTTGCTCAAGCGCTCAGGAAGCATGGGGATCACATAGTTAGGAAAGTAATTGGACGTGCTGCGCTTTTGGGCCTCGATATCAAGAGTATCGTTCGGGCGCACAAAATAGCTGACATCCGCAATGGCGACAAACAAGCGCCATCCGCCAGACTTCTTGGATTCGGCATAGACGGCATCATCGAAGTCTTTGGCATCTTCACCATCAATAGTCACAAAGTGTAAGTGCCGTAAGTCTCTGCGTGCAATATTGTCTTTGTTTTGATGATAGTGCTCCGGATCAATATTTTCAGAGGCTTTGAGCACAGACTCAGGGAATTCTCGGGGCAGATGATAGAGATGGCGTGCTTGATCCAGGGCAAACTCAATGGCGGTATCTAAAACCGGAATAGGGACTACCTGGGCTGTCATCCCTTGAGGGCTTGAGGGTTGCGTTAAAATCTCAACCTGAACACGTGTCCCGGATGGCAGCTGGGGATCGTGAGTGACAGGGATTTTATGATAGGCATGCTCTTTGTTTTCAGGTGTCACAAAGGCCTGTGTGGGATGGGCAGGGTCGATCTGGTAAATGCCTTTGAGCATCCAGGTGTGATGGCGAACAATCTCTTGGATACGACCGTTTGGGCGCTCGCGCGTGGGGTCAACCAGGGATACCATGACAATATCACCCGGAAACACTTGCTGCATCTGGGTTTCGTTGAGGCGAATAGAGGTCGGGAACTCTTTGGAGTCGACCCATCCAAAGCCATCAGGATGCCCAACCACCAGGCCCTTGAAGCATTCTTCTTTCATGTCAGTTGAGGCAAGGTGTGCGAAACGTCCACGCGAGTCCATCAGGAGTTGTCCATCACGGCGCATGGCGATCAAGCGCCTACGTACTGCTTCTGTGAGGGTTTCACCTCGGATACCAAAGAGTTTGCATAAAGTCTTGCAGCTGGTGGGTTTATCCAGTTGGGTCAGCACCTGATGGATGTAGTCACGGCTGGGGGCTGGACTGCCGTATTGATCGCGTTCTTTGTCATAGTTCGGATCATTCTCAATGGGAAATTCTGGCAAAATAGGCTCCTAATTTAAATTTATTATTGATCTATAGCTTCTGGTCATGGCGTAATAGCTGGACTTTCATAATATCCGAGATTTTACGCAGCCTTCGAAGGACTTGGGCGAGATGGTGGCGGTGATGGACTTCCAACACGAGGCGCATCTTGGCATGGGTTCGTTCCATCTCCTCAAAAGACATGTCTTGAATATTGACTTGCAGATCACTGAGCAGGGTTGCGATCTTAGCTAAAACGCCCGCGCGATTCACGGCCATCAAAGAGATAGCACACGGCCATACCCCTTCTGTGACCTCTGAGAAACGCACGGGGAGCATTTGTGCCAAGGGTTCGCGAGCAAGCACCGCGTGTAGATGCGTGCAACTGGGGAGATGAACCTCGAGCGCCTGCCCTTTGACTAAAATACCCTGCACAGCATCCCCTGGCAATGGCCAGCAGTGCGAACAGAAATGAAATCCACTGCCATGGCTGCTTTTAATCAAGAGGGTTGATTCCATAGGGTTTGAAAACAAAGACTGCTGCGTCGGTTCATGAGGGGCGAGATAAGGGGGCTCCATGGCTGGATGAGTCTCTTTGAGAGGAGGGGCGGGGTGCGTAAGAGGACGAGGGGTCTCTGCAATTGCTTTTAACTTCATAGCAATTTGAGCCCCAGTATACTCTCCAATGCCGATGGCGTAATACAGCTGGCGTTCACTGGGGAGTTGAAGTGTTGCAAGCAATGCTTGGGTTTGAGAAGTTTCTTCTTGCAAACCCAGCTCTGACAGAGCGTATTGCAAGAGCTTTTTACCCAGCGCGACACTTTTGTCATCTTCTTGAAGTTTGAGATGAAATCGAATAGCGGACTTGGCTTTGCCCGTCACCACACAGTTCAGCCAAGAGGGCGTGGGTTGAAGCGTGGGATCTCTGATGACCTCCACTTGATCTCCGCTTTTGAGTAGATGGTTGAAAGGCACTTCTTTGCGATTGACCTTAATGGCTTGGGTTTGATTGCCGATATTGGTATGCACGGCGTAGGCAAAGTCCAGTGCGGTTGCCCCTAAGGGCAGCTCCATGATATCGCCTCGGGGTGTGAAGACGTAGACTTCATCGGGGAATAAGTCAATCTTCATGTGCTCCATAAACTCAATCGAGTTGCCAGAGCGCTCTTGCATATCTAAAAGCTTTTCCAGCCATTCTCGTGTGCGAATCTCCGTGTCATGGGTTTTGCCTTGCTGGTCTTTGTAGAGCCAGTGCGCTGCGATCCCATTTTCTGCCACATCATGCATGTCTTGAGTTCTGATTTGAATTTCGATAGGTACCCCATGTGGGCCAAAGAGGGTGGTATGCAAAGACTGATAGCCGTTGGCTTTGGGAATGGCGATATAATCTTTAAAGCGTCCTGGTACAGGTTTGAAAACACTGTGCACCAGGCCTAAAATTCGGTAGCAGTCGGGAATGTCTTTGGCAATCACACGAAAGGCGTAGACATCCATGATTTCGCTTAACGATAAATCTTTATAGCGCATCTTACGAAAAATCCCATAGAGCCGCTTTTGTCGACCTTGAATGTTTTCAGGGTCAATTCCTTGGGAGATCAAGTGTTGACGCAAAAGATCTAAAATTTTTTCGACAATTCGTTTTCGATGGCCCACCGCGGTTTCAACCGATTTTTTCAAAACGCGATATCGTAAGGGGTACAGGCCTTCAAAGGCAAATTCCTCTAATTGATTTTTAAAAGAATGCATGCCCAATCTATTCGCAATGGGGACGTAGATCTCCATGGTTTCTTTAGCAATACGCCGTCTTTTATCAGGCCTTAAGGCTGTCAGGGTTTGGACATTGTGAAGCCGATCTGCCAGCTTCATGAGGATCACCCGCACATCGCTTGCACTGGCGAGAATCATTTTGCGAAAGCTGTCAGCCTGGGCAGAAGCGGTGTTGAGATGCGTAAGGTTTTTGAGTTTCGTGACCCCATCCACCAGATGCGCCACCTTAGCACCAAAGATTTCTTCGATATCCATCAAGGAAACAGAAGTGTCCTCTACCACATCATGCATCAACGTTGCTGCAAGGACATCCACATCCATATGCAGATCTGCCAAAAGGCATGCCACTGCAACGGGATGGTTGATATAGGGCTCACCCGAGCTACGCGTCTGGGTTTCATGGGCATCGGCTGAAAACAAAAAAGCTTCCGCAAGGAAGCCTATCTGGTCTTGGCTTAAATAGTCCTGAGTTTTTTGGAGCAGCGGCCAAAACAAAAACATAACTTATTCTGGTCTATTCAGTTTCATAGAGCGCACGAGGAGGCTGCTCGATTCTAGCAAACAGAATATCACGATTGATATAACCGCCTGCTACTTCTCTCAAAGCAACCACAGTGGCTTTGTCGTTATCCCAACTGACAAAAGGCTCATCGCCTGATACCAGCAATTGCCGTGCGCGCTTTGCCGCAACCAATACCAATTGAAATCGGTTGTCGACCTGATCTAAGCAGTCTTCCACGGTAACACGTGCCATAAAAATCTCCTGTTATGCGCTTTATCTTAATTTCCGAAAGGCCATTGTACCTGAGTTTGAAAAAATTGCAAAGGCCGAAATTTAATGTGTCAAAATTTAATATGCCAAAATTTAATGGAAGCTTGATGGAGGCATGGGTTTCTCTTTTTCTGCGTATGAGTATTCTAGTATAGGCTATAAGATTTTTAGAAATGATGAAATGTAATTGAGAATCTCCTCGAAACTTGGCTGCACTCCAAAATAGATCGCTGATTTTTTCTTAAATTCTCTGCTATAGAGCGCACGTATTGACAGATCTGGCAAGTTGAAGGCAGGGTTTTTTGCAAGATCGAGTGCATCTCCCGTTCTAAAGCGCTTTATTTTATGCTCGAGGTAGTCATGAGTACCTATAAAACTTAAGACTCGCTCATGGTGTAGCAGTTTATAAACATCGTAATAGTGCCGTAAAAAATTTACAGGCATTTTTTGATTTTTCTGTTGTAGACGATATTTTGTGGAAATAGCCTGTAGCTTTTCGACAAATGTATATTCAGGGCAGTAACAAAGCACTTGCCCGGCTTGATTGTTAATGATGGGGACACCCATAGTATTCATTTTTTCAAATGCCCATGAACTAATATTTCGTGCAATATTAGGTGTGGTTTGATCAAATCCAAGCTCCAGTACTAGCCCCTCTTTCAAGCTGGGTAAGGCGTTGAAAAAAGAGGGGTATTCTGCTCGAATCCCAAAGCTACGCATTTTAACAATGTCATCAAAAACAGTATCTCGACTAAACATCATGTCTGGTATAGCAAGCCTTCTCATGATTTGCTCAAAGAACGTTTGGCGACTTTGAATATGAGCAGGCTTGTCCTGGTTCTTTCCGGTTTTAATATTCTCATGTTGTGCTGGGTGAATTTGAATATCAATGTCTTCACTGAAGCGATCAATGATCCCAAAGCCTTTCGATAGGGATGTCCCACCTTTGAGCTCGAATTGGAAGCCATGCTGCTGTAAACTCCACAGACAGTGCATAATCCAATAATCTTTTTCAACAATACTTGGCAAGAGGTGTTTTTCCCTAGCAACTACTTCAAATAGTGCTTTGGCATCAGGCAGTTGATGTAAGAAAGTAGGTTTAATAGTAAATCTCTTTTAAAAAATATCTTGTTGCTACTTTACCATACTCTTCTGCATTTTTGATTACTTTTTTGGCATTAAACTTTAAAAGATGTTGCTTGATGTTCGATTTGATTTGATCTGTATCCTCTGAGAGTTGAGATAAGTTGTTGAGTAAGTCAACAAGCAAAAACTCAGGCGTTAATTTCTTTGGGAAGCCACGCGCAAAATTTTTAAAATCAAACTCTTTATTGCCTAGCTTAAACAGGCCATGACGTTTCTTATTGTAAACAACCACGCGGTTATAAAGTTGTGTAAGCCCTAATCCTAAAGCATTGTACTGGCTCCACGAGTATAGTAAGAACCTTTTTTCTTTTAAAAAGCGTGAAACAAGATCTGCATCTTGAGGAGGTAAGACCCCGAAGCGCGAATGAGCAGGGCTATAATAAAGTCCAGGGCCGATTTTTTCTAGACTCCCCTGGTTAACTAAGGCGATAAGATCGCGATCTATCGCCTTGGAGCAGTAAGCCAAATCTCCTCTTCGGTAGACATGGCCTGCTTTTAAATAAGATTTTAATTTTTTTTGATTTTTTGTGTCCATGCCCTAGGATATCAAAAATTTTTTCTATTTGCAAATATTTTTATTAAAAATTCATGCAAAATTGAATGGGTAATTTTTTATAAAGTGATAAGATGAGGCAATAAGCATGTGTCGCAAGTTTTTTATGTAGAAGTCCAGATAGATATGAGACAAATTTAGGGGTCAGTCAAGGCTGAGTGAAACGAACCCGAAGGGGTGCCTTGACGGGCTCTAAATTTGTCAGATCCTAGACGGCAGGTTCGGCGAATGCTGAACCTCTGCCTTCCCGGCGAGGGATGGGTTTGGGCAAAGCCCAAGAAGGGCTTGCCAAAAAGATAAAAGGTCTCCAAATTGGTAGTTGAAACACAAACCAAAAAAGGAGACCAGTATGCAAATCAAAGGACTGCACAAGGGAGTTTATAAACTATATTCGTACGCACGTAAACAGGAATGCCTGGATGCGTATCGAAAAAAGTATGTGAAAA
>JAHFRR010000194.1 GCA_023266165.1 Thiotrichales bacterium | reverse complement strand
CTTAAAAAATATAACTCTTACAGACCCCACCAAGCCCTCGACGGACTCACCCCAATGCAGTATATTCATCACTACCAATTGGAGGCTTCTCAAAAGTCTCAAAATACCTGAACCTATACAAAACGACATAGAGCCATTTTTTTAGAAGCTGTGTTATACTATCTGGGTGAGATATGCGGTGGCAAAGAAGATGGAGATTTTTTCTTTGAAACACTCGCCCACGAACTACCTGAGAAGGAGCCTATCATCATGACATTTGGACAGCAACTCATGCAAGAAGGCAAGAGAGAAGGTCTGCAAGAAGGCTTGCAAGAAGGCGCTAGACGAAACTCTGAGATGATTGCCCGCGAGTTACTTGAGAATGGACTGGATTTTGATATAGTACAAAGATGCACAAAACTCCCCAGGGAGGTCATTATGGGTCTTACGCAAGGGCTGAGACATTAAGAAGGGTATTGATGCATGCTAAGACCCTGCATCCCTAGGCTGTATCACCTTCGGTGTGATAAAAATCAAGAGCTCAGCCGTTTGGCGTTGATCTCTTTGGCTGCGAAATAAGGCACCCAGGCCTGGGATATCGCCTAAAAGTGGGACTTTATGCGTGAAGTGGGTTTCCATAGAGGTATCAATGCCGCCCAACACCAGGGTTTGATTGTTGTCAGCGGCAATTTCCGTTTTCATTTGCGTGGTGTCAATCACAGGGATGGTACCTGCATGGCCAAGCTCCTGGCTGATGCTGTCATTATTGACTTTGATACTTAGCATAATCTTGCCAGAGGGGGAGAGGGTGGGGGTGACCCAGAGTCCAAGGACAGCTTTTTTGAATTGCACCTCCGTACTGCCCTCTTGAGACACCGTTTGAAAGGGGACTTCTTTACCCTGTTCGATATAGGCTTCATGCTGGTCGTAGACAATAATTTGAGGGGCTGAGATCACTTTGCCGTTGCCATCGCTTTGAAGAGCTTGGAGGGCCACATCCAGTTGAAACCCTGAAGGCAAGCGTGCCCAACTGAGGCCAATCATACTGCTGGGTGCTTCAATGCCGGTATGCAGAGCGAGATCCGTGAGGCTCAGCTCGCCGGGCCCTACAGGCCTTAGGGTGTGAGTCCCTTGGCTTTTCCAGATCACCCCCAGCTCTTTGAGACCCTTGGAATCTACAGCCACGATGCGAGCCTGAATCTGAATCTCTGCAGTACGCTGGTCGCTTTCTTTGAGCAGTTGTTTGATCAAGGGTATATCAGACGGTGAGCCTTTAATAATAAGCGTATGCGTATGTGCATCGACAGTGAAGTGGACATCAGGACTTAACAGATGCTGGCTGATGGCTTGCTTAAAGAGGTCTTCCAGAGATTTTGGATCGACATGTTGTGGATGGAAAAAGAGGATCTGGCTGTCACCCAAGCCCCCCGTTGCATTCTCGCGACGCTCTTTTTCTAAGGGCGTTTCAAAAGGAGATTCTTCAAAGTGATCCAGACTGGGCCATGGGGTGAGCGTGAGGGGGTCTGTAAGGCTGAGAGGTGAGGGTTTAGGTGGGATTTGAAAGAGTATGCTTGCTGTGAGTTTGAGTGTTGGATTGGCCTGTTGATGAGTTTGCTGAGTGGGAGTGTTGAGACTGAGACTCCAGCGAGAGAGCGTTGTGAGCACAGGGGCCTCTCCCATCTGGTGCATCCAAACGAGTACTGATGCAAACGGCCCTGTGGCCGTGAGTTCAAAGAGAGAGGGTTCTGTGGAGGCAGGCTGCAGGGAAACCCAGGTGAGCGTTGAGGTCTGTAGGAGTTGACTCAGGAAGTCTTCAGGATGCTCGGGGGCTGTCAAGGCCGCCAAAGCGGGGAGCGTATCAAGCTGTTGTCTCAAGGCTTTTTGGGTTTTCTCAGTTTTTTGAAGCTGGCTTTGCAGCGCTTGAGTTGTCTGGATTTTCAGGGTGAGAGACTGGTGAATCTGGGCGAGCTGCGCATCACTTTGCCATAACCAGATTCCATACCCTAAAATGCTGAAGAACCCCCAGAATCCTAAAATGCAGAGCATCTGAATGGATTTTTTTTGCGGTTTTTGAAAAGAAAGTTTCATGCTGGGATTCCTGTCCCTGTCTGGGCTTGAGCG
>JAHFRR010000193.1 GCA_023266165.1 Thiotrichales bacterium | reverse complement strand
TTATTTCCAGGTAAGACAGAGCCCAATGTTTTCAAGCTTTAGGCAGAGTTTCTGTTCAGTAGTTGGGAGGCAACTGAATACAGGCATTGCCAACATGAACCCTCCACCCTAACCCTCCTCCGCAAGGGAGGAGGGAATAAGAAAGCCTTCCCAATTCAATAGGTTAGAAAGATGTGTGCATGCTGTAGCCCGCAAGGGGAGAGGGGATAAGAAAGGCTTGTCAATCAAGGCTTTCAGAAGATATGTGTATGCCGTAGCCCATAAGGGGCGAGAGGACTTGAAAATCATGTTTCCCCTCGATTCCCTTTTTGCCAAAAAGCCATTATACTGCCCCTCTGGTTATTAAAATACATTCTGGAACCCCCCATGTCCAACGTCTCCCACCGCCCCAGCAAGCGTGAGCTGGATGCCTTAAGGCCTATTGAGATCCTTCGCAACTACACCAAGCATGCAGAAGGCTCTGTGCTGGTCTGCTTTGGGGATACTAAAGTCATTTGCACAGCCAGTGTCATCCAAGGGGTTCCCCGGTTTCTCAAAGGCCAAGGGCAGGCCTGGCTGACCGCAGAATACGGCATGTTGCCCAGGGCTACGGGGGAACGCACGCAACGCGAGTCTGCTGCAGGGAAACAAGGCGGACGCACACTTGAGATCCAACGTTTGATTGGCAGAGCATTACGTGCTGCCGTGGATTTGAGATTTCTGCCCGAATACACGATTCATGTCGATTGCGATGTCATTCAAGCCGATGGGGGTACCCGTACCGCTGCGATCACAGGGGCTTGTGTGGCCGTCATCGATGCCTTCACACATATGAAAAATAGCGGCTTGATTAAAAACAAAATCCAAACGCCTCACCCTGTCAAACATTTGATTGCCTCAGTTTCTGTTGGCATCTACAAAGGCAAACCCATCGTAGATCTTGAATATCTTGAAGATTCTAACGCTGAGACGGATATGAATGTCGTCATGAATGATGCGGGAGGCTTTATTGAAGTCCAGGGCACCGCTGAAGGCGCGCCATTTTCTGAAACAGAGCTTTTAGATATGCTGACGCTGGCCAAGTCGGGGATTCACACCTTGATTCAAAAACAAAAAGAAGCACTGGGCATTCAGTCCATCAAGGATCTCTCGTGGTAGCCTCCCCCCCTCAAAAACTCTGGGTGATCGGCGATATCCAAGGCTGCTTTCACCCCTTTCAAGCCCTGCTCCATAAAATCCAGTATAACCCTCAACACCATGCGCTGTGGCTGACGGGGGACTTGGTCAATCGCGGCCCGGATTCTTTGGCCATGCTGCAATGGGCTTATGCGCATCAAAATCATATCTCGATCGTTCTGGGCAATCATGATTTGCATTTACTCACACGCTATCATCAACTGCGCCCTGCCTTTTCAGATGATACACTCGATGAGGTTTTACACGCCCCAGATGCGCCTGATATCATGCAATGGCTGAAGGCTCAACCCCTCGCCTTTTATGACCCTCACAGGCATCTTTTGATGGTACACGCAGGAATTGCACCCTCCTGGACAGAAGCGCAGACGCTAGACTGTGCCCGTGAAGTCTCACAAGCACTTCAAGGCACACACGCTCACACCTATTTAGCCAAGCTCTATGGCAACGAACCCAGCCATTGGAAGCCTGATCTATCGGGGCAAGACCGGCTCCGCGCCATCACCAATTTCTTAACGCGTGTGAGATTTTGCGATCTAGCAGGCGGATTCTCCAATCACTATAAAGGCCCAATAGACACGCCCCCGGAAAATGAAAAACCTTGGTATCTCTTAGCAGATCAGCTGAAACCCAGAACTCGCGTGGTGTTTGGCCATTGGTCTGCTTTAAATGGCGTGACAAACGCACCTAAATTTATCAATCTGGATACCGGCTGTGTCTGGGGGAAAACCCTCACTGCCTGGAGTCCTGACACGGATGAGCGGGTTTCAGTGCCAGGAGAGGGTCAATAAGACAGCGAGATCTCATCAAACCGTCAAACTCTCAAAAACGCACCTGAACAGCCTCCAGTGCTTTAAGAATCAAGCGAGACGAGCGCTTGCTCACACCCGCTATGCTCGCATACTCAGGCCAGCGTGCAATCGCATCACGCACACGTTCGAGCACC
>JAHFRR010000078.1 GCA_023266165.1 Thiotrichales bacterium | reverse complement strand
GAGCCTGGTTTTCTATTTCCAACGCTTGAAAAAATAAAAACTGCGATTCAACCTTACCAGGAAAGCCTCATAGAGACCCTTCAAGCAATCCCCGAGTATCAACTCACACACTCCGCGTGTGCAGCGTCACGGCCTTGCGTACTGGTCATCAAGTCATGTATCCCTGAACATAAGAGCCTGCTAGAAGTCCCTATCACGCTTTACCAGGGCAACATCAAAAACCCTTGCATCATGCTGACAGAAACCCCCAAAGCTGAATGGGAAACAACGTTTTTTAAAACCACTCAAACATTTCTAGCACCGCGCCATAAGACGCTTTACCCGTTTGGCGCCTCTGAGCATAATATCGAATCTTGCTTGGAAAGCTTTTTGGCACAAACACTTGATAATCGAATCAAGCAAACTCTAAGTCTAACCCATTATTAAAAATTGAAGGTGAAAACATGCATAATACTCTAGGCCCAACAATAATGGGCAATATTGCTAATGCCATCTCAGCTGCCACTCAAGAGATAAAGCTTGATGATGGTAATACGATTATTGATTTTATAAAAAAATTTTTAGAAACTCATGTAGCTGGACTTAAACGTGGCACAACATCGCAAATCTTTACAGATCAGTCATGCACAGAGTTACAGCCTACTGAGCAGACAGCCTTAAAAGAGATCATCAGTACATATCGTCATTTCAATACGTTGCAAAAAAACGCTTATAGCAGAAACTTTAAAGGCCCAACCCTTGCCGAAGCTCATGCCAGTGCGTGCTCATATGTAAGTAAGCACCAAGCCATACAAACACCTAGCCCATCGCTCAGAAACCAGGGGCGAACACGGTCACAAGAGCATCTTCTAGGAGGCTTCGTCAGCCCGGAGCAGATACAAGCACTCAAGCAATATAAAACTCAGGCATCAAACATCAGATCCCCAGACCAAGTCCCTCTGCCTCAAACCCTTGGGCGCACGACACCGCCTCATCAGAACTCTCCCGCTGATAACAACCACCCACTTATGGAATCGAAAGCAACACACCAGCCTGCTTGGGGATCTCCCGCAAAAACCATCACACGAAATGCCGACATATCACGTCAGGCACAAAAAAAGCACCCTGAGAATACTTGGCGTGGAACGTTTTCTACCTTAGGCGCAAGTATCACCAATTTCTTCCATTGGGGAAGAAGGATGCCTGCAGCGCAAGTGACAACAGAATCTCCGCTCAATACCTACTATACCCAGCTGACTGCAGATGACGTACAGTACACAAATATCGTGCCTCTTGGACAAGCAGTCAAACGCACGCTCCGATATAGCAGTACTGACAATGTATTGCCATCCTCCGATGAATTGATGTTAGCATTTACGCGTCTTTCGAGTGAGCAAAAAAGAATGCTGTTTAAAGAGCTCAGTTCTGCAGCCAGCCTCACCCATCGACATCAAAATAAAATCATACCCTGTATCTCACTGACAGGCCTGGTAGCTCTGAGTTTAGGGATTACAGCTGTTTCTTTAGCACCAAACAAAGATGATCTTCTGAAGGCTATGGTAGCGTTTTTGATAAGCCTTATCAACCAAGGCAGTTCTAATCAAAACCTCATTGCAAAAGGGCAAGGAAGTGATCCAATAGACTTCGTAACCCTAACGAATGGAGCTTTTAGTGCAACAAGTAATGTTGCATCCAAGACCGATCTTAACAGCGTGGGGGAAACAGCAAGTCAAGCTATACAGGGCAAAGCCATCTATACGTTGCCCAAACAGATCGCTGCGATCCCCGAATCTACAAACTGCCCAGCAGGCTCAGAGTTTACCCCAATTTTCACGCCTGTACCCGGAGGGGCACCTAACCAGTATCAAATTGTCAATGGTTTTTGTGCCCTGATTGCTCAAACGACAAATCCAACGGCAGCCGCCAGTGCTGCTTGCAATGGCCCTGTTTTTCAACAGCTGACGAATGGGCAACCTCAAGCGATTCTAGGGAATTGCCAGCCAGGTACCACAGTCAGCCTTCAGAATGTCGATCCAAACTCAACCTTTAAGATAGGATTTTTAATTCAACCGGGGAGTACGCTGGCCATTGCTATTAATCAAGGCTATCCTTTTGGAACTTTTGGCTCTGTTTTGTATGATCAACGCTTTTCTCTCTCCGATATTAACGAGGCCTTTTCGGTCATTTTAGGGACGCAATTCGTATGTTCAGGTCAGAATAACTTGGCACCCCCCGTCATTTTTCTGGTGACCCAAAATGGGGTGGAAATTCAGATTTTTTTACAAAACCCAAAGGGTACCTATTTCGACAGTAGTACGCAGTACAGCTGTCTTGGTGCTTCAGCACCCGAATCATATCAATCAGACAACATCATTTCAAAACTTCCGCCACAGCGAAAGCTTTCTGCTGAACTCCCTGCCAGCCCAAGTATAAGTATGTCAAGCATGGTTCTCAAAAATGGTGTGGTCATTCCTCTGATCTTGACAGTCGCGCAGGAAATCGTGATGAAAGTCTATCCGGATTTAAACAAGCATGCAAAAACCCAATTGATCATGCAGATAATGATGTCCCTCCTGGTGGTTGCAGGGACAGAGTTTGTTCTCAATCCTGAAGTGGTTGTGCAACGGCATCTCGCAAATGCTCTCTATAATATCTTTTTTGGCTTGGGAATCTCTCTTAGCGCAAACCTACTGCTACGTGCAGTGACCTCTTTGACTCATACAAATCATCCACCCACACCTGATGAAAACCTCGCTGCGATAGCACTTCCAGAGAGCTGTGTCGTTATTGAAATGCCTGCTTCAAAAGAATCTGAGAAAACAGGGCTGGCCCTTTCTCAAGTGGCCCCGTCAGCTATCATACTTTCTGTGATGGTAGGGGTTCAATACATAGCAAACCCGCAAGACGCACTGGCGAATGCGCTGACGACTGTCGCTACGGCAATTCTTGCTACTGGGGTCAATTATGGGGTGCGAGAGGTCGCACAACAAGGCATTAGCACCAGTATAGCGAATGTGTGGAACAGGTTATGGGGCACAGCCCAAGGTGTTGGTGCTGCTGTTAATGATTATCTTGAGAATCATGGAGGGTGATCCCTTCAAGGCTCTCTCAAACAAAAAGCGCACCACAGATTTAACCATGATGCGCTTTTCTTGAGGCTAGATCCCGTCCCCGCCTTCGCGGGGAGGCACCCTACACTCGTGGGGATGACAAGCAAGGAAGGAATTACATCATTCCGCCCATACCGCCCATGCCACCCATACCGCCGCCGCCAGCGCCGCCAGCAGGCTCAGATTCTTTGATATCAGCAACCATGGCTTCGGTTGTGATCATCAAGCCCGCAACCGATGCAGCGTGTTGCAGCGCGGAGCGTGTGACTTTAGTCGGATCCAGAATACCCATCTCCAGCATATCGCCAAAGACTTCCGTGCTGGCGTTAAAACCAAAGTTGCCTTTCCCCGCTTTGACTTTATCCACAACCACAGAGGGCTCACCACCGGCGTTAGAGACAATCTGACGCAAAGGCGCTTCGATGGCTCGACGCAGGATCGCAATCCCGTGGTTTTGGTCTTCGTTGATGCCTTTGAGTTTATCCAAAGCGCTGATCGCCCGAATGAAGGCCACGCCACCACCGGCGACCACACCCTCTTCGACCGCAGCACGTGTGGCATGCAAAGCATCTTCCACGCGCGCTTTTTTCTCTTTCATTTCCATCTCAGTGGCCGCACCGACTTTGATCACCGCAACGCCGCCTGCCAATTTGGCCAAGCGCTCTTGCAATTTTTCACGATCATAATCAGAGGTTGAAGCGTCCATTTCCTTACGGATCAGGCCCACACGCTCTTTAATGCTTTTCGGATTACCCGCTCCTGCAATGATCGTGGTGTTGTCTTTCGTGATTTGAACACGCTTGGCTTGGCCCAGATGTTCCAGCGTTGCAGTATCCAGTGATAAACCTACTTCTTCAGAGATCACTGTGGCACCTGTCAAAACCGCGATATCTTGCAACATCGCTTTACGACGATCACCAAAGCCAGGCGCTTTAACAGCACATACTTTGACGATACCCCGAATGGTGTTGACAACCAGCGTTGCCAAGGCTTCGCCTTCGACATCTTCAGCGATGATCAACAAAGGTTTGCCCGATTTCGCAACGCCTTCCAGAACAGGTAATAATTCGCGAATATTAGAAATTTTCTTGTCCACCAGCAACAGACACACAGACTCATGATCTGCCATCATGTTTTCTTGGTTGTTGATGAAGTAAGGTGAGAGGTAGCCGCGATCAAACTGCATGCCTTCAACGACACTCAACTCGTTTTCCAAGCCTGAACCATCTTCGACCGTAATCACCCCTTCTTTGCCCACTTTCGCCATCGCATCTGCAATGATCTTACCGATGGACTCATCTGAGTTCGCTGAGATTGTGCCGACTTGAGCAATCGCTTTGTTATCAGTGCATGGCACGGAGATCGATTTCAAGTGCTCGACAATTTTGAGCACCGCTTTGTCGATCCCACGCTTGAGATCCATTGGGTTCATCCCCGCAGCGATCCCTTTCAAGCCTTCAACGACAATGGATTGTGTCAAGACAGTGGCTGTGGTTGTACCATCTCCAGCGATGTCTGATGTTTTAGAGGCCGCTTGCATGACCATCTGAGCACCCATGTTTTCAAACGGGTCTTTCAACTCAATTTTCTTCGCCACGGACACGCCATCTTTGGTAATCAAAGGTGCACCAAAGGACTGACCCAAAACCACGTTACGGCCTTTAGGGCCCAGGGTGACCTTCACTGCATCGGCCAAAATATTCAATCCTGTGATCATCCCATGACGGGCGTGATCTCCAAAACGTACTTCTACAGCTGACATTTTTAATTTCCTCTTAGTTGATTTAATAATTATTAAAAAATTTAATGATTAAGATACTGTACCGAAAACATCTTCTTCGCGCATGATCAACAGCTCTTCGCCCTCAATCTTCACTTCTGTGCCCGAATACTTGCCAAACATAATCTTATTGCCCACTTTAAGCTGCATAGGGCGCACTTGGCCGTTTTCCAAAATTTTACCCGCGCCTACAGCCAACACTTCACCCATCACAGGTTTTTCAGCGGCACTGCCTGTTAATACAATACCTCCAGCACTGCGCGTCTCTTCTTCTGCGCGACGCACCAAAAGGCGGTCATGTAAAGGATGAAACTTTACTTTTACTGTCATGTCAATCACTCCTATCGTTTATTGTTATAACTCAAGCGTTCGTTATCTTAGTCACCTGAAACCTCTTGTCAAGTAGATCAGCACACAGACCTTCCTGGATTTCAGGGCAAGGGCTATATGGGGATGGCATTCTGGATTTCAAGAGGGTATATTGTCCCAAAATCATAAAAAAACAGGGAGATCATGACACATGACGGCGCAGATCTTAGAGGGCAAAGCTCTGGCAAACATCAGAGAGCAGGCCATATGCACGCGCGTGCAAGAACGACTCGCTCAAGGGCTTGCCAGGCCTGGTCTCGCCGTGATTATTATGGGTAACGATCCCGCCTCACACGTGTATGTTCGCAACAAGCGCATGGCCTGCGAGCGTGTAGGGTTTCATTCACATCAAATCGATTTATCAGGGTCGACTTCACAAGCAGAGCTATTGGATATCATCCAGAGCCTCAATCAAAATCCTGAGGTTCATGGGATTCTCGTCCAGCTCCCCCTCCCCGCGCATATTGATACACACCAGGTGTTGGATAGCATTCTGCCACATAAAGATGTTGACGGCTTCCATCCTGTTAATCTAGGCCTCTTAGCCCAAAAACGCCCGCATTTGCGTCCCTGCACCCCTAAAGGGATTATGGCCTTGTTAGAGCACACACGCGTTGATCTCAAAGGCTTACATGCTGTGATCATTGGTGCATCCAATATCGTCGGTCGTCCGATGGCTTTAGAGTTATTGCTACAGCAATGCACCGTGAGTATCACGCATCGCGCTACGCGAGATCTTTCAGAGATCACCCGTCAAGGCGATATCCTGGTGGTTGCTGCAGGGCATCCGCATTTGATTCAATCCAGCTTTGTGAAACCTGGCGCGATCGTCATTGATGTGGGGATCAACCGCTTGCCCAATGGCACTTTGGCAGGCGATGTGGATTTTGAAACCGTCAAGACCCTCGCCAGCTGGATCACCCCAGTCCCGGGGGGTGTGGGGCCGATGACAGTGGTGTCGTTACTGGAGAACACGTTTATGGCGGCTGCCAACAACTCAGCGCTTCTGTAAGATGTTTGACAGCCTCTGACGACTTGGCATCGCACGGTGTTCCCACCGCCGCGCTATATAAGCTAAAGCTATTGCGGGGGCGCTCTTGTTCTCGCTGAGCGCTCAAAGCTTGATTTTGTGCTTGTAGCGCTTGGTTATCTGTTTTTAGGGTTTGGTTCTGTGTTCGTAACTCTGTGATTATTGCTTTTAGTTTTTCTATTTTCACGTCCGAACTCTGAATTTGGCTCTTCAAGTTCTTCGCTCCCTCATAAGCACTCTCTAACTGCTCATTCAGTTGATCTCCTCTA
>JAHFRR010000077.1 GCA_023266165.1 Thiotrichales bacterium | reverse complement strand
GATTCAGAAACCTGAAGGCGGCGTCACAGGCTTAGAAGTCGTTGAGATGAACGCGCATCGCATTCAAGTCGATGAGAAGCGTATTATCAATTGCCGCGCCGATCTGAACCAGTTATTTCCCTTGAAATATGATTGGGCCTGGCAAAAGTATTTAGATGGGTGTGCAAACCACTGGATGCCGCAGGAGGTCAGCATGGCGCAGGATTTGGCGCTGTGGAAAGATCCGCATGGGTTGACAGAGGATGAACGAGTAATTTTGAAGCGCGCTTTGGGCTTCTTCTCGACGGCAGATTCCCTGGTTGCAAATAACCTGGTATTGGCGATCTATAAACATATTACCAATCCGGAGTGCCGTCAATATATTTTAAGACAAAGTTTTGAAGAAGCCATTCATACGCACAGCTATACCTACATTATTCAAAGCCTAGGACTGGATGAGAGCGAGCTGTTTAACATGTATCGCGAGATTCCTGCGATTCATGACAAGGCTGTCTGGTCGCTCAAATACACGCAAGCGATTGCCAATCCTGAGTTTAAGACCGGTACGCTCGAGCTGGATCGAACGTTCTTGAAAGATCTGATCGCGTTCTATGTGATTTTTGAGGGTATCTTTTTCTATGTAGGGTTTGTCCAGGTTTTGTCATTTGGGCGGCGCAATAAAATGACAGGGACGGCGGAGCAAATCCAGTATATTCTCCGTGACGAATCCATGCACTTGAATTTTGGGATCGATTTGATCAATCAGATCAAACTTGAAAATCCAGCATTGTGGACAGAGAGCTTTCAGCAAGAAGCCCGTCAAATGGTGCTTGAAGCCACAGAATTGGAAAAACGCTATGCTATGGATACTATGCCCAGAGGGGTGTTAGGCTTGAATGCTGCAATGTTCAGTGATTATATGGAGTTTATTGCCAATCGACGCTGCGCCCAGATTGGTTTGAAAGAGTTGTTTCCCGGCGCTGAGAACCCATTTCCGTGGATGAGTGAGATCATTGATCTCAAAAAAGAGAAAAACTTCTTTGAAACTCGAGTCACGGAATACCAAACAGGGGGTGCACTCAGCTGGGATGACGAGACTGAGGTATGATGTCTGTGATGTCGATGGGATTGAGTATCGGGTCTCGGTTGGTTTTCATCGATTACCTGATCTTGGCATTACTGCTGGTAGGCTTGATTTATGGGGCTTGCGTGGGGTTTTTGAGAGAGTTTGTGAACCTCATACTCTGGGCAGTTTCATTCACTGTGGCCGTGTATTGCTTCCGCCCGATCTCAGTGCTCCTCAGCCCTTATATCCATCATCCGATGACGTGTCTCACGATCTCGTTTATTGTGGTCTTCTATGCAGTTTTTTTGTGTGGCATCCTGATTCGATTCTTGCTGTTTCGATCCCAGGGGGGTGAATCCCCAGGGGTGCTGAGCCGTCTCTTGGGCGCAGGGATTGGAGTGTTCAAAGCATTGGCTTTGGTTGCCATGCTGGTCTGGCTTTTGTCCTTGACCTCGATGCCAGAAAGCAGCTATTGGAAGCAGTCATATTTGCTGGGTCAAATCCAGGATGCGAGCCATGATATTTGGCGTTTGACTGAGTCAGATCACTCAGTGAATCCAGCGAGTTCAGCTCATCCAGTTAATCAAGGCGCATTTGATCCGTCTCAGGGATAATCTCAGGGATAAGTAGATTGAAAATAAAAAAATTAATAAAAAAATAGGGAGAAAACGGTTTGTACCCTATAGACAAGTTATCTGGCTTCAGTATAATACGGCCGGTTAGGTTTTTAATTAATGATAGAGGAGTGTCTTACATGAAAAAAGCAATGGTTGCGGTGGCCGTATCGGCAATGCTCGTTGGGTCTGGATATGCGATGAATATGACGCCTGTGAAGGGTGGGTTTATTGGCGCAGGCTTTGGAGAGTACTTTACTGACAGCGCGCGTGATTTGACAAACTCGATGGGCGTCAACATGACAGCCGGTTATCACTTCAATAGCAACTTGGCCTTGCAAGGCACAGGGATCATGATGGGGCCCTCTGAAAATAGCAATGAGAATCGACATTACAACAGTTATTTTCTAGGGTTGGAAGGTGTTGTCACCGTGCCCACGCAAACCGCGTTAGATCCTTTCTTTGGCTTTGGATTCGGGGACTTGAAAGTCAAGTCTACCTCTTTTGCCCCTGACTTGCTCTTGGGTACCAATTTTAATTTGAGCCATACATTTGGAATTAACCTGACCCTGCGTCATTTCATCCAAATGACAGGCACCTCGAATTATAACGATAACTATCTGTCGGTGGGTGCAACCTGGTCTTTTGGCCAGCCTGCTGTCGTGATGCCTGCAGCACAAGTGGCACCTGTAAAAACCTTGACAGCCAGTCAAGCAGTGGCGCTGAATTCTGCGAAGAAAGAGTTGAAAGACTATCTGCCACAAGGCGTACATCAATGTGGCCATGATGGCGCAACGCCAGAAACCGGATGTGTGACACTCAACGGCAACCAGGTAACGATGCACTTGAACGTGCGCTTCGTGAAAGCCAAGGCCAATCTCCAAGGGCAATTCACCCCTGCGATCAACAAATTGGGCAAATTCATGAACCAGTACCCCACCACCCAAGCAACCTTGTTTGGCTATGCCAGCTCTGATGGTGTGTTGAGCTTCAACCAAAAGTTGTCTCTGTGGCGTGCGCAAAGCGTTAAGACCTACCTGGTCTCGCATGATCATATCGATGCAGCACGCTTGAAACCTGTTGGGATGGGCATCAAAGATCCGATTGCCAGCAACGCAACAGAAGCGGGTCGTACGATGAACCGTCGTGTAGAAGCTGCTGTTTCGGTGAATGTTCCTTCCTAAAGTGATCGTGAATCTGTCCCCTCTCCCTAAGCATCGAACGCAAGGGAAGAGGGGAAAAGAGTGTTGCTATGTTGGTAGATATTCGACATCTTCAAAAATCTTATCACGTGGGTGGGCAGGCGCAGCTTGTCTTGCGAGATGTGAATCTGAGAATTAATCCTGGTGAGGCTGTGTCTATCATGGGCCGCTCAGGGTCTGGTAAATCGACCTTGATGAATATCATGGGTATGCTGGACACCCCAGACTCTGGAGAATACGATTTTGGAGGGGAGTCTGTTTCGGTGTTGTCCTCCCATCAACGCGCGCATCGGCGTAATACGGCGTTAGGCTTTGTCTTTCAGTCATTTCATCTGTTGCCCAGACTCACTGTGTGGGAAAACGTTGCGCTGCCCTTGCTGTATCGAGATCTGCCCTTAACGATGCGAAAAGAGCGGGCTTTGGTGCAACTTCAGCGTGTTCATATGCAGGATTTTGCGTACTACCCGCCCTCTAAGCTCTCAGGTGGACAACAACAGCGTGTTGCCATTGCCAGAGCCTTGGTGGGAGATCCTCAGTTGATTCTTGCCGATGAGCCTACAGGGTCACTGGATATTGAGATGGGCAAAGAGATTCTCGATCTGTTTTTAAAGCTTAATCGGGAGGATGGCACGTCGATTCTAATCATCACTCATGATACCGCTGTTTCAGAGCGCTGCACACGGCAGCTATCGATGAGAGAAGGGCGTTTGGAAGAATAACACGGCCTTCAAAAAATCTTCTCCTCCTCATTCCCCAATTTGGATTTTTAGACTACAATCCACAAAACATTAAAATAAGGCTGGGGTTGGGGGGCGCATGAAGTTATTTGAACCCGAGCATTTACTCAATGAATCCAAGCGCATGATGTCAGTGTCCAACTGGCAGCGGCGGGTTCTGTTCTGGGGAGGTGGTTTAACGGTAGGTTTGGTCTGTGTGGCCTTTGCCTACATGTGTGACCATGTCAACCAATTATTTAACCATTTTGCAAGCCAGTATCCCTATATGCCGGTTTTGGTCACGCCTTTGGGGTTTATGCTGATTGTGTTTCTGATGAAGCGCTATTTCAGAGGCAGTGAAGGGAGTGGGATCCCACAAGCCATGGCGGCGCTGCAAATCAAAAATGCCAAAACGCGTTCGCGCTTGGTGTCTCTACGGATTGCCATCGGGAAGTTCTTCTTAACAATGATGGGTTTTGCTGCGGGAGGCTCAATTGGCCGTGAAGGGCCCACCATTCAGCTGAGCGCCTCGATCATGCAGTCCCTGGGTCGATGGGGCTCCTTTCACAAACAAGATGCGGAGCGGGGCTTATTGTTAGCGGGAGGGGCTGCGGGGATTGCAGCGGCGTTTAACGCTCCTCTAGCAGGTATCGTCTTTGCTATTGAAGAGCTCAGTGGTTCTTTCGAGAAGGGTGTGAGTGGAACCATCATCACCACGGTGGTGCTCTGCGGTATCGTCGCCCAATATCTTTTGGGGAATTACACCTACTTCGGCGTGAGCGAAGCGACCCTCAATGTACTTGATGGCGGTTGGTTCCTGATTTTAGTGGTCGCAGTCGGGGGTGGGCTTTTAGGAGGGATTTTCTCTTTTCTTCTCATTCATCTCTCTGGATTTTTGATGCCCTATGTGCGCAAGCACCCTATCTTGATTGCAGGATTTGTAGGGCTTCTGGTGGCGGGGGTGGGCTTGTTATCCCTAGGAACGACCTATGGCAGCGGGTATAGCACGGCGAAAGAAATCATTACGAACCAGACGGTCAATGCGCCTTTGTTCTATGGCCCTCTCAAAATGCTCGCAACGCTCTTGACCTATCTCAGCGGAATTCCAGGTGGGATCTTTGCCCCCTCCCTGTCTGTAGGTGCAGGTTTCGGAGAGCTTTTAAGCCATGTTTTCCCAGCGCATGTCCACGATGCCGTGGTGTTACTGGCCTGTGTGGCATATTTTTCGGGAGTGATCCAAAGCCCTATCACTTGTTTTGTGATTGTCTTGGAGATGACAGGCTCAACCTCTAGCAATATGGTCTTTCCCATTATGCTGGCCTCTGTGATGGCCACAGGGGTGTCGAAAGTGATTTGTCGTGAACCGTTGTATCATGCCCTCGCTCAGCGCTATCTCAAAGCGTTTCGCGATGATGTCATGTAAACCATCAAGAATAGAAAGAAGGTAAAAGAAGATGCTTTTGCATATCATCATTTTTGGGATCTTATTTGTGATTTTGGGTACGGGTGTGGGTATCCTGTCGGCCTTATTTGGCTTGGGCGGCGGGCTGGTCATCGTTCCGGTGCTGTATCTATTTTTTCATGTCTATCAAAAGATGCCTTTAGAGATTGTGATGCATGTGGCGCTCGGGACTTCTATGGCAACGATGTTGCTGACAACGATCAACTCGTTCTATGGTCATGCCAAAAAGAAGAATATCGTTTGGCCGATGGTACGGGTGATGGGGGTGTTTGTGGCCCTCGGTGCGATTGTCGCAACGATCGTTGTGCACTGGCTCAATAGCGGGACTCTCAGAGTTTTATTTATTGGCTTATTGATCTTTATTTTGGGTCGAGCGCTCTTTAAGAAAGATTTCTCGCAAACCTATACGCTTGCAGATTTTGACCCTCCCGCGCTTTGGGTCACGCGCAGTTTGTCTTTCTTTGTAGGATTGATTGCAGTGCTGGTGGGGATTGGTGGGAGCGTGATTACACTGCCCTTTTTGCGTAAGCATAAGATGCCCATGAAGAATGCCTCCGGGGTTGCGATCGCGCTGACGCCTGTGGTTGCTATTTTAGGGACGATTGGCTATCTGATTGCCGGATTGCGCTATCCAGGCCATTTGCCTCCAGACTGTTTTGGATTTATCAATCTTCCTGCTTTTCTGGGCATCGGCGCGGGTACCCTGATGGGGGTGCCTATCGGCGTGCGTCTCACGCATGTCTTGAGCGATAAGACCTTGGGTCGTGGTTATTTATATTTACTGGGTCTTATGGTTGTGCTGATGTTGGTTTGACTTTAACAGGGGAGCTATTTCTGTCTTTTACAGGCGTCTCTCCACACCCGTCAAATTCATACGTCCTCTGATAATAAGGGCCTTTGTCAGATGATGAGTCGGTAGTATACTCAAAATGGATTACAATTTTTTCTGGGGGTGTGAGCTCCAACAACCTTTTGAATTTGCTGATGTCCATTTGAGGGATAGGAACGAACGAGCCTGGCTCAATGGGCCTCCTCTCTATTCTTTTATGCTCCGAGCCTGTGTAACCCTCTTTTTTAACGTCAATTTTTAGAATCTTGACGGGTATGGGGCCATTGTTTAACATTACAAACTCCCAAGATGGGAGGGTTGCTGAATGGTTGTTTTCTTTTTTTTTGAGCTTTACAATCAGGGAGGGGGTGTGTTTAGCACGATATTTTTTTACGTGGCTGTAACATTTTTCAATACTCAGAATAAGAGCAAGTATTGTGCCAATGCCGGTGACGCCACTCCACACGATACTCAACATTTTTTCTCCTTAAAATATACAGCCGTTGTATCATTCATTCTTACCGGCAGTCACCTCTCCCCTTGAGCTACGGCTTCTAACCTATTGAATTGGGAAGGCTTTCTTATTCCCTCCTCCCTTGCGGAGGAGGGCTAGGGTGGAGGGTTCATGTTGGCAATGCCTGTATTCAGTTGCCTCCCAACTACTGAACAGAA
>JAHFRR010000076.1 GCA_023266165.1 Thiotrichales bacterium | reverse complement strand
TCCCCTTTTTGCTTCTGAAGGCTTTTTCAAACTGCACCCTCCACCCTAACCCTCCTCCGCAAGGGAGGAGGGAATAAGAAAGCCTTGCCAATTCAATAGGTTAGAAAGATATGTGCATGCCATAGCCAATATGGGCTAACCCCCACTACGCGTCTTGATGACATCTCCCGATGCGCACGCTATCAAGGCACCCGAGGCGTCTTTCACCTGCAAATGGCCCTCTGGGTTGATCCCACACGCAATGCCTTCCAACACCCCTGAAGCGCGTTGTAAAATCACCGGTTGATTGAAAAGCCCATCGCATGCCTGCCATCTTGCTTGAAAGCCTTGAAATCCGGACTGTTCAAATGCCTTGAGGTCTTCACATAGCACCTGCATCAAATGCAGCAAACATGCGGTGCGATCAAGAGGGCTGCCCAAAATCGCGCTCAGAGAAGTCCAAGGCTGTGAAATGGGGGGGTGAGATGCGACTTCCCGAGGATCGCTGTTGATGTTGAGCCCGATGCCGATCCAAACCGTTGAGACACCATGCGCTTCCGCTTGCACCTCCATCAAACACCCTCCGAGTTTTTGATGGCGATACACCAGATCATTGGGCCATTTGACCGAAAAACTGGCTTGAGGCACCAGGACTTCAGCGGCTTTCGCCATGGACAGCGCCACGGCCAGACTCAAGCCGGTCAGCTCACTCATGTCTTTTTGAAAGCTATAGCGCAGGGTCAGATACAAGTTCTGCCCAAAAGGCGAATGCCAGGTGCGATCGAGCCGTCCACGACCCTGAGTTTGCTGTTCCGCGATATACACCCATGGGGTGTGATCCAGGAGTTTACGCTGTTTCAGCGCACTCTGTGTTGAGTCAATCGATTCAAAGAGCGTAAACTTAACTTTGAGTGCCTGCTCTAAACGCACAGGGTCTAACAGACTCAAGGCTGTTTTAAGCCGATAGCCCTTCTTTTTAATTCGCTCGAGCTCTGCCCCATACTGCTCCAATTTGGAAATCGCTTTCCAGATGGCCGTACGGCTCAGCCCCAGCTTACGCCCTACAGATTCCCCATCATGAAACGCCCCATCATTTAAGATCTGGGTGAGTTGATAGAGTGTGCTATAAGGCGTGTGAGTCACCATCAAGTAGGGCTTACATATGCTCTTTGATAAAATCAATCAGCTGGCCTTTACTCATCGCGCTGACTTTGGTGGCAACCACTTTGCCATCTTTAAACATCATGATGGTCGGAATACCCCGGATGCCGTACTGCATCGCCACTTGGCGGTTATCATCGACATTCAGCTTTGTGAATTTCACCGTGGCATGCATCTCACCCGCCACTTCCGCATAAATCGGGGAGAACATGCGACACGGGCCACACCATTCCGCCCAGTAGTCGACTAAAACAGGTTTACTGGACTTCAATACATCTGCTTCGAAACCCGCATCACTGACATCTGACACAAATTGCGTGCTCATCTGATTACTCCTTCTCTCGCGCCTTCATTAAGTTTTATTAAGTTATTGGTATTTGGTCTGAGCCTGCTATAATGAACTGAAATGCAAAAAACTGCAACCCAGGTTTCGTATGACAATGGAAAAATTAAAGGTGTTAGGCACTGTGGACTTAGGCTCCAACAGTTTTCACCTGCGCATCGATAAGCTCTACCCCCATGGGCGAATCCAGTGTGTATTGCGTCAAAAAGAAAAAGTCCAGCTACGTTCAGGCTTGACGCCCGATGACACACTGTCAGAAGCCGCACAAACTCGTGCCCTCGAGTGCCTACGCGTGTTTGCAGCGTCTATGAAAGCACATCAGGTCACTCACTCTAAAATTATTGGAACCTATACGTTAAGGGCGGCTAAAGATCTAGATCATTTCCTCAAAACGGCTGAAGATATCCTGGGTACGCCCATTGAGATTATTTCAGGAGAAGAAGAAGCACGCTTGATCTATCTGGGCGCAACGCTCAAATCCAAAGATCAGATCCCCCAGCTGGTGGTTGATATTGGCGGAGGCAGCACTGAGCTGATCTTGGGGCACGGTAAACGATTGGACTACGGCGTGAGCTTCCCGATGGGCTGTGTGAGCTTTCAAGAACGGTTCTTTCCTGAGGGCTTCTTAGATCTCGCCTCTTTTGAATCAGGCATTCACGCAGCCAAACAGTTAATTCTAAAAGATGCAGATCTGCGTCATGCGCAATTCCAGCGTGTGCTGGGCTCCTCAGGCACCTTACAAGCCCTCTGCCATATCGTGCATGGCTTAGGAGATACCTATGGCACTATCAAGCGCACACAACTGCACGACATCATCACCCACTTGATAGGGATGCACAGCGTGTCTAACATTCGCTTTGAGGGCCTACGCGCCGACCGTGAAAGCGTTCTCGCAGGCGGGCTGTGTATTATCATCGGAATTTTTGAAGCCTTGCATATCCAAACACTGAAGCTGTCTGAAGGCGGCGTTCGAGAAGGCATGCTAGCAGAGCTGATAGCTACCCTACGCCACACGCCCCCCAAGAGAACCCCTTGATGCATTATCAACTGGGCCTTGTAGGGCAAGGGATCGCTCAGAGCCCCTCCCCTCGCATTCATCAGGCTTTTGCAAAATCTCTCTCTCTTTCGATCGAGTATACGCTTGAAGATATCCCTGAATCTTCTTTTGAAACCCATATCGCGTCTATGATAAAAAGAGGCTTTCAAGGGTGCAATGTCACAACGCCTTTTAAAGCTCGCGCCCTCACGCTCGCCCATGAAGCCTCTGACGCAGCCCGCCGTGCTGGCGCTGCCAATACCCTCCTCTTTTTACCCAACCGACGCATTTTTGCAGATAACACCGATGGGGAGGGGCTGGTTCAAGATCTTCAGCATCTCGGCTACACGCTTGAGCATCAGTCCATTTTAATTTTAGGCGCTGGAGGGGCCGTGTCAGGTATTCTCGAACCCCTTCTGCGACAACGTCCTCAGAAGATCAGCCTTTATAACCGAACCCCTGATCGAGCGTTAGATCTTCAAAAAAGATTCCCCCAAATAGCGCTTGTCTCGCTAGAAGACACTCGAGATACCCATTTTAATATTATAATCGATGGCACTTCGAATCGAGCGTCGCTGAGTCTGGTTTTGAGAGATCTAGACATTCTCACCTTAAAACATAGTTTAAAATTGATTTATGACTTGAAATACTGCCCCTCTCCCACAGCACTCACCCCTACGCTCGCCTGGGCGAAAGTGCACGGCATCACAGCTTACGAGGGTTCTGGTATGCTGATACGTCAAGCTGCCTTGTCATTTGAGCGGTGGACAGGCATGCGATGCTGCTTGCTCAAACACCATGGGTTATGATGGTGCAAGAGGAATATAGCTCACAAGTGCCGGAGTAGACCTGCCTATCACCCCTCTGCACGCAGTCGCCACCTGTCGAGTACCTGCTGAAACAACTGCACAGGCCTTATTTGTAAGCTCAGACAGCAACATCAGCACCATTTTTAACAGTGCCGACCATAAGTCTGTGGGCTGTGTCAGATTGGCCATCATAGACTTGAAGTTCATCATGCAGCCATAAAGATAGCTGGTGACCTCAACACCATAGGTTTTATAGGTAGGGCTGAGCTCAAAGGGTAAGCGTGTATCAGTACAATCACTGCTGCCGTTCTTGCCTGACTGCGCAGTCGCCACAGCAGGAGCACCTGAAAGATACGCGATCACTAAGGTGGTCAATGGCCCTACGATATCAATCTCAGAAAAATTAAAACCTTCTGGAAACTGAGAACCCGTCAACTGTGTCACACAACGAGAAGGCGCAAATTTTACCATCACAGCTGCCAATAAATCTGCAAACGCAAATGCACCATCCACACCCCAAGCAATATTAAAGGGAATCAACGCAAGCTCCCCCATCATCTCAAGGCCCATTTTTTTCAAAGGTGAGACACCACAAAAAACCTGAAACGTACGGTCAATGGCTTGGGAAATCCCCGCGTGCTGATCAAATGAATAGGCTGCTCCCAGCAAACCAAACACGGGAATCACGACAGATGCGATCATTCCAGCCAATTTTCGCTGCGGATGTGTCTCTGCGAGTGATTCTCTGATACGCTCATAGCGTACAGTCACCAGTTGTCCAGAGAATAAATCAGGCAAATTGAGCGCTACAGCCAGTGTTCTCAAGCCCAAAAAAGCACTGGAGATCCACGGAGCAATCCCCGCCTCCAATGCAGTTGCCAACATCGGAAATGAGGGCACTGCTGCAACGGCCATATAAGTCATGCCTAGCAGACCATTGGTCACCGCTAAACAATGCTGTTGAATGCGCGTAATAGACTCCTGCTGAAGATACGTTTTAATACGATCTACCTCTGTCATAAGATCACTGGAAGAAGGAGTGTTGGCATCAGCATAAAACGTCTTATTCTGGAGTGCGTCCAAAATTGCTACCCGCTTTTCTACTAACGTCATATCAGAGCTCTGATCTCTTAAAATCTCACGCACTTTTGTGATGACAGGTAGCCGATCGGGCAAGCAACGATTGAGTTTTTTCAGGCCTGTTGGTTGTAAAGAAGCAATAATTTTTCTGATATCTTTGAAAATCTTTGCCTTTTCTGGGCCAGACAAGCCCTCAAAAGTAAAAGCACTTTCTACCTCTTCCGTACAACGCTTTGCTTTTCCCGTCATCAAAAGCGTATGAATAGTCATGACATCGGAAGCAACGTCTCCATAAATCGCATGATACTTATCTTCCATCAGCTGAATCACACGATCCATAATCAAGCCATATAAGGCTCCATTGATGAGGCCACTCACCGGCGCCATCAGGTCTCTAAGCCAGGGTGCAAGATCGTTTCGACTCAGCGTAATCATAAAATAGCAAGAGCCTGCAATGTTACCTGATAACAGCGTATTGACAAGCCATCGGGCAACACTCTCAACGTAGCCCATCTGAGCGTCAACAGCGCTTGCTGGATCTTTGCGATCAATCAGTCCTACGCCTGAGAAAATTGCATGAGCTGCCATCCCTGCCCCCTTTGGTAGAATCCATCAAAGGCGCATATATTACAATAAACGCTTTAAAAAATCTAGGGCCTATTGCAGACTATTGGGCGGCAGAGGGCGCTGCAGACTGCACGTTAGACTTTTTGGTCTGATCCGCCAGCATTGTCTGGATAGACGTAGCCGTAAGTGCTTCAGCAGTTTGAGCAGCGAGTTTACCCGAAGTGGTTTCAAACACTTGCCCATTAAACTTCCCTGTGAGCACACCTTTGATACCACACAGCAAAAGATAACCCACACCAGCAGTGAAAATAAGTAACAGCTTGTTCAGCGTCCCACCGATATCACGATGCCGACGCAAATAAGGCTCTGCTTGCTTGATATCGTTTCTGCATGCTGCCGCGCACGCGCCCAACGCCGCTGGGGTTCGTGCCTCTGAGGGCTTCAGACCCAACGTCTCAAGCCTACTCTCTAAACTCACAATCAGGTGAACCAACACACACACATCCTGGGCAGATTCCCTTCTTTTCCATAAAGAACGGGCCTGGTTTTTCAGGGCATGGATATGCGCTTCCAGGCTATCTGGGTTCTTACCCTCAAACTCCGGCGCATTAAAAGGCTTCACATGCTTCTGCATCCACTGCCGTAGTTTTTTATAGTGTTGACCTCCATTTTGACCAAACACGGATCCTATGACAGAAGGAGTTTCATGAAATGGCTGATCCTCTTCATGCCAAGCAACACCTCGATGAAACAGGTTCAGCTGCACTGTCTTTGGAATCATATGCGCATTGCTGGAGAAAAAAACATAGAGCCCTTGTAAAATAGCCTCTCGATCATCATAAAAGTCCAGAGTAATCTTCTTGCCTGGATTCTTATGCGCAGCACGCTGCATCACGGTATACAAATGTAAGATTTTCTCTTCATCACTGACTGGATAGCGTGTATGTGTTCCAGAAAAATTGGAATCCAAAGCCTCAGCCCAACTTTTCCCTTCTTGCTTATCCTCTCTAAACAGATCTGCCATCAAAAACCGATCGCACGTACGATCCGTTGCTATGGCAATCTCATCAAGCTCTAGAAAACTTGATCGAGAACCTGTATTGGTACAGTTCAACTTATCCAAGTCATAATCTTGACGCAGAGATCCAGACATCAAAAACTTTAAGTTGGCCTGGTTTGCACGCGTTGCCATATGCTCCGCTAAGCCAGACATGTGAGGCTCAACCTTGTTTTTCTGAAAGTTATAGCAGGTCACACAAGCATCAAAGTCAAGCAAGATGATATGGACGGTTTCCACGTCATCGGTATTATACATCTCTATAACCCCGCTCAGCGACAATCCTGGTACGCTGATAGTATCAAAAAATCAAGATGATAGATAGGGGGGTTAAGCTCACACACAGGGCCACCTCATGAAGTTTGCTTGTCATGTTTTTTGGGTCTATGTCGTTTTGAGTGGGTAATGCAAGAAAGCAAGTAACTTTCGCATGGCATTTCTTGTCCCCTCGCCCCTTGCGGGGCTACGGCATGCACACATCTTTCTAACCTAGTGAATTGGGAAGGCTTTCTTATTCCCTCCTCCCTTGCGGAGGAGGGCTAGGGTGGAGGGTTCATGTTGGCAATGCCTGTATTCAGTTGCCTCCCAACTACTGAACAGAAACTCTGCCTAA
>JAHFRR010000075.1 GCA_023266165.1 Thiotrichales bacterium | reverse complement strand
CGCCGAACCTGCCGTCTAGGATCTGACAAATTTAGAGCCCGTCAAGGCACCCCTTCGGGTTCGTTTCACTCAGCCTTGACTGACCCCTAAATTTGTCTCATATCTATCTGGACTTCTACACCCCGTACTCAATCTGTGTATAACAAATTTAGGAGATCACATGCATCAAAACACCAGCACCAGCACCAACAGCACCGGCGTTCCAGAAACAACAGACAAGCACAAAACTATTTTGATGGCGATGTATAATTTGAAGGGCGGGGTTGGAAAAACCACGTCTACGCTCGAATTTGCTTTTCATCTTGCTCTAGATGGCTTTCGTGTGTTGCTCATCGATGGCGACATGCAGGCAAACCTCACCTCAAGTATTCTTGACGATCAGACACAAGCATCTGATGAAGTCACTTCAGCCAATCCCGATGCTACAGCCGTTGTAGCCGGTAACTCTGGCAGTACTTCAGAAGACTCCGAGGAGGAAGAGGATCTCAGTAACAGTGATATTGACAATGATAGTGATGACGAAAAAGGTAATAAGAAAAAAAGGAAAATGATTATTGATCCATGTGATCGCCTATGGAAACAAATTAAAAAGGCAGAAAAAGATGAGGGCGTCTTTCAGATGTTTCACACAATCGTGAAACAATTCACGGGCGACCACCCCCACCAACCCAAGTCAGGCCCTGACTCAGTCATACCTAAAATACGCCCTCTTAAGTCAGGTGTGGAGGGTATAGATTACATTGCAGGGCATATGGACATCGACGAGCTGCAAGAAGATATTGGAGAGGGGTTCCGCCGAAAGGGAGGCTACCCTATTCCTGGGTTAGTCACCAACCTCTTTAGAGAATTTGCTGAACAGAAGCGTTATGACGTCGTTATTTTTGATTTAGGCTGTTCAATGACAGCATCCGTAAAAGCTGTGCTACTGGGAGTAGACTATATTATTTCGCCCTTTAAAGCTGAGAGCGCCTGCCGCAATGCAGCAGAGAGTGTGATGAAAAAATTGCGTGACTGGCACAATATCAACAACAAGCAAAACGTTATCAAAATACACAACTACTACGGGGTAAAAGGAGACGGTAGGGTATTTCAAGACTATGTCTCCCCCCAACTGAAGTGTTGGCCTAAATTTCTGGGCGCTTTCCCCGTTGCACTGAAAGTTATCAATGGTCAAGCCAAAAAAAGAGATAAAAGGCTCGCAAAAGCTTATGCCAAAAAAACGAGGCAAATCTTTGCACGGTACCAACACGATATTTACAGCGATATTAAAGGCACTGGTTTCGATTTTGTCAAACTCGAAAAACCCGACCTGACTCGCCTGAAAAAACGTTATATTGAAAACTCCGAGTCTGCTGGTCTGGAGGCTACAGATACTACCAAGTATGGATATGGATATGGATCAGTATCTCGGTTTTATGTTACTAACAAGGGTACCACCAATCGCAATCTTAAAGGTCTTGTGGAGAAAGCTGAAAAAATTTTTAACGAATATCAAAAGGTCATTCAGGCGCTTTTCGCGAACATGCGAGAAAAAGACCGCGCCTATCTCGCACAAAAATCTAAGAAATTACTCAAAGGGCTTGTGCAACCTGATGTTGTAGCTGACTCTGATACGGATCAGGATATCTCTCCAGCAGCCACACCAAAATCCAAAAAACGGAAAGGTGCTGCTTCTGATGTAGCAAGAACTGACAGACACACATCATTAGTTTCGCCAGAGAGGATCTTACGCAGCAAAACAAAAACAGCAAGGGACCAAAGGGAGGCTGCGACTAACCAGTTTTCTATCGATCAATATCGACTGAGTATAAACCCCGACTGTGTTGCTAAAATTGCTAAAGAGGACCATGGTTACGCACTCATTCACTCCCCTATTGGGAGGGGTAGTTGGCTTTCTGCAATTCGCCTGGCTTACACAGTACTTAATGGTGCGATAGACCGGCCTACTGATCCACTCGAACCAGACCCATTCTCTTCTCCTGATAGCTTTATAGCCTTTGTTCGCTACCAAGATAAAAAGCTCAGTGGAGAGGACATTAACAAAGATGATCCAACAAACAAAAAAGAGAAGCGCTTGATTAAAAATATCTTGAGCCCAAACAACTCGGGAGTGGAAAGTGAGCACTTCGAAGCTTCTTTAAAATATTTATCCTTCCATTTCAATCTTGCGTTGAAGGTTTATGCCTACTACCACAATGAGAAAGTATTTAAGCCTGAGACTTATGCAAAACTGATCTACAATCCATATGAGGCAGGGATGGAGCCTGATGCAACCATCTTTCTTGTGCATTGGGAATCATTTGATGGCACTTTGGAGCATTACGACGCCCTCATCATCGATCCAACATCTGAGAACATAACCGAGATTAATCGGCTGAACGACCAAACTGCTGCCGACCAAAAAGCACAAGAACAAACAGCTCTGTTCGAGCAGGTCATAGAAACTTGGAGTCATCCATATCATGAAGGAGATTCAGGGGTAAGGGCTGCCATGGCACAGTCCAAAGCAGACTTCATGGCAGGGCCTCAAGCTGGGGCTTTTAAATCACGAGTAGAAGGGTATGGCTTGAAATTGCAAGGTGTCCCAGGCGATGGCAACTGCTTTTTCCATGCGGTGGCACATCAGATTCAAACCAGAAAGCTTAACCTGCCTGCCTTAGAAGGCTCTATACTCGATCATGCTGCATTACGCACGCTTGCAGTTCAGGAGCTTATTGCGCTGAATGAGCGAGGCGAGCTGCAAGATTTTACAAATGATCCAAACGGGTTGATTACGCGCGCAGCAACAGATCGTGAGTGGGCAGATGACTTTGTTATTTCGACACTTGCACGCGCATTGAATATAACCATTATGATTGTGGCGAGCGACAAAAATCAGCCATACTCAATTCATGATGGCACTGCAGACACGATTTACCTTGCGTATCATGCAGGCCTTCACTTTGATTCACTGACAGGGAACCCTTCTGCTGAGTTGCTCAACCGTGTTCATCCTCCAGCAGCTCGTCGAGCATCGTCAACTGCAATGATGACAACCACGGTAGACATGGCAACCAAAAGTCCTCACAGAAAACATCGACGTAACAGCCAAGACACGGTGTCAGATAACGACGATTAGTATCACTTGAGTGGAGAGGGTACGCGTTGGATAGAACATGCAAATAGCTTCGTCGTCCTGGCACTCGAGGCGTTGGCCGAGAGGCATCGGGACGACGACCGGTGGTCATGTGCGCGAAGATGTGCGCATGCCGTAGTGCAAGGGGAGAAGGGACAGACAAGCCTTTCCAATCAAGGCTTCCAGAAGATATATGGATGCCTTAACTTTCTAGGGGAACATCAGCTTTGCTTGCTCGATTTGCTCTTGCCCTTTCGGTAGAATACCAGAGTCATTGAGGAAGTTGAAAAGCAGAGGCGAGGGTGTATAACACCTCTCAGGTGTTGCTGCGCCACCATTCACTGCATCGACATAGCCAACTCCCTCTTGAGCCGTAATGTTCGGTGAAAAGAGCTCGCTAGAGGTTAATGGGCCCCATGGCTCACTCTGCTGCATCTTTGTCTCGTCAAGCTTGCGGCTAGACTCCTCACGCTTTTTCACGGGCCGATCCGTATTTTGCTCGAGCTTGACACATCTTGCTATCAGCTGCCCTACCTGTAGCTCTAAACTACGACCCTTGTTACACTCAGTGCCATACTCTTCACTGAGTTTTTTCATTGCAAAGCCCAGCTGCTCAACTTGCTGTCGCAACTCACGAATGACTTGATCTTTTTCCAATAGTAGCTGCTGTAACTGCTGCTCGAATCCCTGTTTCTTGCCGCATGCATGCTTAAGATTTTTTATCTGCGCCTGAAACATTTTTTCCTGCCGCTTCTGCTCATTGTGCACCGCTGTCAAGTTGTCTGTCACTGCACTCACTTGCGCTTCCCAGCTGGCTCCTGCTTCACGTGCTGCTGCCTCCATCTTCCCTATTTTCTGCTGCGCCTGAGCCAGCGCGCACGTTTTTTCTTGCAGCTGACTGTGAAGCACATCCAACTGGGGTTTAAATTCTGCCTGAATATTCTCACGTAACCGCGCTTGATACCCCTGCGCTGTTTGCCGGTCGCCTTTCTGCATGACTTTCAGCTGAGCTTCTTTCTGAGCCAGCTCTTGCTGAAAATTATGAATCTGACGGCCTCGATCCTCACAGCTCGCCGTGAGCGTAAGCTTCTCCTGCTTGAAAACCCTCACTTCCGCTTGCAAAGCGGTTAGCTGAGCTTCTAGATCTGCTATTCTGGACTTTAACGGAGAACTTTCTGACTTCGCTTTTTCTTGAACCTGCGCCGTCAAAGCGTAAACTTGCTGTTGGTACTCGAATGTTTGACGAGTGCTCTCTTGAGAGATTACCTTATTTGTCTTGAGAAGAGTCAAGTTTTCAACCTTGAGATCTCTCATCTGCTCTTCTAATGTTTTCAAAACATGAGCATGATTTTCTACTGCTGACTTTTGCTTAACCTGCTGGCTCGTTAACCCTTTAATCTGTCGAAGCTGCTCATCTAACGCCTGCTTTTGTTGCTGAACTGTTGCAGTGAGCTTCTCCACTTCTTGCTGTAGCTGTGACAGCGCCTGACTCTCTTTCTCATGGCGGCACTCTAAAAGTGTGTTGCGTGCGACAAGCATCTCTCTTTTTGCAGCATTATTTTTAATATTCTGCTCATACTCTGAAAGCTTCTCACGCAAAGCTTTATTTGCAGTCTCTAACCTGTCTAGCCTGTCTTTGACGGCTTTTGGAATGCCCGTATCATCACTTTTTGATTCAGTTGGCTTTGCTTGAGAGGTCACTGATTCCCTTTGAAGGGCCCGCATGGCTGCTTGAACAGGCAGATCTTCGTTTCTTGATAATAACGAATACAACATCATGGAGTAAGCATCTCCCCGTGTGTCTTTCGACAAAACATAAGGAGGGCCATACAACAACCCAAACTCCAAACAGTAACGATGACGAGCATACTCTATTTTTGCTAAGACAGTTTCTGGTGTATCGCTCGCGAGTATTTCTAGATGCCCTTGCTTGTTGAGCGGATATATGACAGGGTCATCGACACGGCTTTCATTGTCAGATGGATCTCCAGATTGTCTCTTCCCGTGCATTGTTTACTCCTGTTCTTTACTCCTTGGAAATCCGCATAATTATAACTTTTTTAAATTAAATATCAACTTATTTATTTGTTGATTTATTTTATTTGACGCACCACACGACCCGACACCCCCGTCAGCAAGGCATAGCAAGATTTTTGAAGGGATTTTGCTAGATCTGTCAAGGGGTGGTCAGGCCCCCATATTTGAACATAATCCCCCATCTGGAGTGGGCTTTTCAGATCTGTGATATCCACTGCCAAAGAATCCATGGACACCCTACCGGCTAAAGGCACTCGCTCGCCTTGCACCCAGAGATCCGTCTGAGGGCCTGCATCCTGCGGAAAGCCATCTCCATAACCCATCGCGATAATCGCCACGCGGGAAGGCTTAATCGCACACCAGGTGGCACCATACCCCACGCTCTCACCCGGATGAATCAGGTGGATTGCCAAGACGCGTGCCTTGAGGGTCATCACAGGTTTTAAAGGGATTGCAGGGGCATGCACCGTATCCAGCGGCCAATAGCCATAAAGCGAGAGCCCTGGGCGGATCACATGATGCGGCCCCAAAGACTTCAGTAACAGCCCTGCCGAATTACAGCAGCTCAAGGGTAAAGGGATGGTCTGAGCGATGGCACGTATCTGGGCTTGCTGGTGATGCGATAACGGATGAGAAGGCATATCTGCACAGGCAAAATGTGTCAAGGTGGATTCAAAATAAAACGCTGGATGGTGTTGGAGCGCATGATAGATTTTTTGGGCATCTTGCAGAGGCAACCCCAAGCGATTCATACCCGTATTGACTTTAAGCCATAAAGCACAAGGCTGCTGCTTTGCTGCTGTGGTGAGTGTAAAATTTTTGAATAAACCCAGCTGATCTTTCGTGTGTATCACCAGATCGCACTGAAAATCAAAAGCCGCCTGAAGCTCTAGCGCATCCAGCACCCCTGACATGATGACGATACGAGAGGTGATGCCTGATGTTCGTAGCAGGATCGCTTCATCGAGTGTTGCAACGCCCAGGTAATCCACATGAGGGGCTAACATCTGGGAAACCAAGACGATCCCATGGCCGTAGGCATTGGCTTTGACCATCGCAAGCACAGGGTTGCCAGGCCATAATTGCCGAATACGCGTGAGATTATCCAGCAAGGTGTTTTGATGAATTTCAGCAATCACTCTGGGCAACATCATGATCTCGCCTTACTTATTTTCCCATGCGCTGCGGCGTATAGTCATCAAAGCGACAGAAATGCCCCAAGAACGTGAGTTTTAACATCCCAATAGGGCCATTACGCTGCTTGCCAATAATAATCTCTGCAACGCCCTTATCTTGCGTTTCTTGGTGATAGACCTCATCGCGATAGACAAACAAAATCAAATCGGCATCTTGCTCAATTGCACCTGACTCCCGAATATCTGCCATCAAGGGGCGCTTGTCTGTCCGTTCTTCGCATTTTCGACTGAGCTGGGAAAGCGCGACCACGGGGACATTCAGCTCTTTGGCCAGCGATTTCAACCCTCTGGAGATCTCAGAGACTTCATTGACCCGATTGTC
>JAHFRR010000074.1 GCA_023266165.1 Thiotrichales bacterium | reverse complement strand
CAAAGCCTTGGCACCATTGAGGGTTGCCATTCTTAAGGCGGTTGTACTGGAGATCGCTTCAGGGGTTTTCGCAATGATTTTACCCAATAAGGCTGCGCTTTTCATCTCGCCTATCATACTCAAATCATTGTTACTGGCAGCACCATCTGTCCCCAAGGCGACGTTGACGCCTGCATCCAAAAGCTTTTGCACAGGGCATAGACCACTTGCGAGCTTCATGTTGGACTCAGGGCAATGGATCACCTGCGTGCCTGTCTTTGCCAACACCTCAATCTCTGGATCTGTCACACAGGTCATATGCACGGCCATAAATTTAGGGCCCAATAACCCCATTTGATGATAGTGCATCAAAGGGCTCAGACCGTCATGAAACGCTTGATAGCGCTTAACTTCTTGTTCTGTTTCATGAAGATGCATATGGATGGGGAGCTGATAGCCTTGAGAAAGCCTCAAAACTTCTTGCATGATCTTATGGTCTGTACCATAGGGCGAATGCGGCCCAATGCCCGCTTTGAGCAAAGGATCTTGAAGACAGAGATCTCGAACCTGCAAGGCACGATCTAACCCCACTTGCGGGGTAGCAGACCAGGGCGTTGCAAAATTAAAAACACACTCAGACAAGCACGCTCGCATCTTCGCCGCTTGAATCAAGGGAACCATTTCAGGCATATAAAAATAATGGTCATTGAAGCAGGTCGTCCCCGATCGAATCATTTCAACCATTGCCAACTGCAGGCCTTGCTTGACCCATTCAGGCGTGATGGATTTGGCTTCCATCGGCCAGATATGCTCTTTCAGCCACACCTCCAAGGGCAAATCATCCGCTAAACCCCGCATACACACCATCGGCGAATGCGTATGGGCATTGATAAAGCCTGGGGCGATGACATGGTGCTCCAAATAAAAATATTGATTGGCCGTGTATCTCTCGTTGATCTGGAGCGTATGGCAGATATCAATAATACGCCCTCGATCTACAATCAGCGCATGGTCTTTCAGAACCCGATTTTTGGGATCCACCGTCATGATCCATTGAGGAGCGAGAATCAGTTGGACATGCTGCATGAGTTAAGGCCTCTTAGGGTTTAAAGACTCTGGACTCTGTGAGGATTCTCTGAGAATTCTCTGACGCGCCTGCTCCAACCCTTCGAGGGTGTCAATCCCTGGAAAGCTGGGCTGGCAGGCCAGATCAACATGGATTTTCTCACCATGCCATAACACTCTGAGCTGCTCTAACGCTTCGACCTGCTCAAGCGGAGATTTCGAAAGACTTTCATAGCGCTTCAAAAACGATACGCGATAGGCATACAGCCCGATATGCGCGAGCGGCGTCACACCCTGGGGTAACTGATGGGGCATCCGCGCGCGATCCCAGGGGACAGGTGCACGTGAGAAATAGAGGGCCATCTGATGGCGATCTCGGATGACCTTGACTCGGCTAGGGTCTATCAGCTCAGAGAGCGCCACAATAGGCTCAGCCAGCGTTGCAATGCTCGCTATCGGCTCTTGTATGAGATTATGGGCCACTTGCTGGATATTCATAGGATGGATAAACGGCTCATCACCTTGGACATTCACAACAATATCTTCATCCTTCAAACCCAATATGCGCACGGCTTCCGCCAAACGATCCGTGCCATTTTCATGATGGCTCCCCGTTTTGCACAGCTCAATACCCCAAGCATGCGCCAAGGCGCCTATCTCATCGTCTTCGAAAGCAAGAATGGTTCGAGAAGCTTTACACTGCTTGGCTTTCTGAACCGTATGCCAAAGCACAGGATGCCCCCCTAAATCCAGCAACAGCTTTCTGGGCAGTCTTGAAGAATTCAGTCGTGCGGGGATAATCAGAACTGTTTGCATCATCAGGGCCTATTTATTTAATATTTTTAAAATTCGCGCCAGCACCGTGTTATCTAATACCCCTGTGACAGCGACAGTCCACACACGAGGATCTTTAAACTCTCGACACTTTACCATATCTTTCTCGGTCATGAGAATGAGCGATGCTGGGATTTTCTGAAGATCTTGAATCTGGTATCGATGATGATCTGAAAAAGGGTAGCTTACAAAGTCTTTTAAGCCATTGGATCTTAATAAATTGAAGAACTGCTCAGGATGCCCAATCCCCGCCATCACAGCGATAGAGGCCTTTGAAGCGCGCTGCGTTATCCACTCTATCAGAGGGATCGCTTGATCTCTTTGATCTTGCGGATAGACTACTATATTCTTAAACACCATATCCCATCCAACACGCCAGACAAAGTCCACTGAATTAAGCCTGGAGAGCGGCTCCCGCAAAGGCCCCATGGGCAATAGACAGCGATTGCCAAACCCTCGTGTGCCATCGACCATCACAATCTCGATATCACGCTTTAACGCGTAGTGCTGCAAGCCATCATCTGAGATCAACAGCGTAGCCCCTAACGATTGGGCGTAGAGCGCCCCGCGATTGCGTATCGGATCCACGATCACAGGCACCCCTGATCTGAAAGCCAATAAATACGGCTCATCGCCAACCTCTCGAGGATCATCCTCTAGGCTTACCTGATGCGGAAAGCGCTGTAAAGTCCCTTGATAGCCACGCGTTAAGAGCGCAGGCTGATACCCCTGTTGCATGAAAAACTGCGTGAGAGCCAGCACGCATGGGGTTTTCCCCGTTCCTCCCACGGTGAGGTTTCCGACCACCACTACGGGGACTTTGAAATCGATTTGCCGCCTTGAAAGCCAATAACGCCTCAGGGGCAATACCGCGCGAAATAAGAGAGAGAAAGGCCACAAGGCATAAAAATAAAAGGGTGGGATCCTGCGATACCACCCTGCTAATACACCTGATACTAAACCCGATACTAAACCTGGCACTAAAAAAGAAGATAGTTTTTTTAAATTAAAATTCACTTTTTGATACATCAACTTGCTCGAACCCTGATGAATGCTCTGGGAAGAGTCTAGCAAGTTGCGCGCGAACTTTCCAGTTAATCTTTTTATAGATCTTGTTATAGCTCTTGCTGTTAGTCTTCTTGTATATCTCCTAAAATATTCCCTTCAGAGCCTTCCAAGGGCCTGAAAATAAACTCCATCCACTGCGCCGAGCTCATCTGCTCAGCTTTTGACTGTTGCAGTGAGGTCGCTAAACGCATCAACAGCTCGGTTTCAAAAGAACGACCATTTAACAAGGCAGCTTGCAGTATCGCACCGTGTAGATCATCCGACATTTGAAAGCTGATGACAGGATCAGATACCTGTGTTAAAATTCTGTGTGTTGACATGCAATGCACTCCTGGTTTTGCCCTTCCACATGCTTATGAAACCACAGATTAGAAACATTAAAAACTATTTTGTTTATAGGATAGACTTCCCTCAAATATTCGGGTAAAAATTCGCGATGTATTTCGAAATTTTTTCAAAATCCTCTAGAAAAATGCAGGTTATAAAAATATGTTGCGCGTTTCGTTTGTTTCGAGTAAGATGAAGGTATCGTAACACCCATAGGTATCCAGGAGGCTATCATGTCTTATCTCGCCAATATTGCGCAGCCCCAAGCACCAAGCCCTGAGGAAATTCAAATTGCCATTCAGTCCTACAAGGCACTCACCCAATATACTCACAGCACGCAGTCTGATATCACCTTAAGAATATCTCAAGATAATCAAACTGACATTCTGATTCCCGCCTCAGCCTCGCGTCTCCTGATAGATATCTTAAGCCAAATGGCAGAGGGTCATGCCGTCAGTGTCACCGCGTTTGAAGAAGAACTGTCCACACAAGCAGCTGCAACTTTACTTAACATTTCTCGCCCTTTTCTGGTTGACTTACTTGAAAGGGGAAGCATCCCCTTTCGCAAAGTCGGAACACAACGTCGCGTGCTGATGAAAGATCTCATAGAATTCAAAGGCACAACCACTGCGCAGCGAATGAAATCCCTGCAAACCCTAACAAACCAGGCTCAGAAGCTCAATATGGGGTATTAGAATGAGTTTTGTAGTGGCTGTATTGGATGCTTGTGTTTTGTATCCAGCCCCTTTACGCGATTTGTTCATGCATTTGCAAATTTCTGGTCTTTTTCAAGCAAAATGGAGCGATGCCATTCATGATGAGTGGATTCGTAATGTGTTACGCAATAGACCTGATCTCACCTCAAAGCAATTAGCCCGCACACGCATGCTCATGAACGCACATACGCTGGATTGTTTGACTACAGGCTACGAGCCTTGGATTGATAAGATCACTTTGCCAGACCCACAGGACCGGCATGTTCTTGCACTTGCGATTCATACCAAGGCAAATGTGATTATCACTTATAACTTAAAAGACTTTCCTAGCGCAACACTCCAAGAATATAAAATCCGACCCTTGCATCCAGACAGCTTTATAATGGATCTCTTTCTTCAGCATCCCACGGAAGCATTTACAAGCGCTCAAAGACATCGACTCTCACTTAAACACCCCCCTAAAACAGCAGATGAATATCTGCATATCATCGGGCAACAAAAATTACCTTCGCTTCAACAGCATCTTCGAAACCACAGCTACCGGCTTTAACCATCATCTCTGACTCACAAAATGGTGACGACTCTGACTCACAAAATGGTGACGACGTACACCCAAAAGCAGTAGCAAGCCAAAATAAGCCACACACCCACCCACCAGCCAAAGCCCCAGATGCCAAGCTCTTGAGCCTGCAGATAAGGCATACCAAACCTGCACAGAAGGCAACGTTTCGCTCACCAGAAGGCCAATCAAAACCAGGCTTACGATCACAGGCAGCAAAATCCTCCTCCAGCCTGGCAAGGGCGTATACCAGCCTTGCTTGCGTAGCGTTACATATAACAATAAGCAATTCACCCCTGAGGCCAGCGAGGTTGCCAGCGCCAAACCCGCATGGGCTAAAGGCCAGATTAAGATGGCGTTCAACATCAGATTGCACACCATGGTGATCACTCCAATTTTAACAGGTGTTTTGGTATTTTGACGGGCGTAAAAGGCAGAGACTAGAACCTTCACAGCGATAAAAAATAAGAGCCCTAGGGAGAATGCAATCAAGCTACGCTGGCTCATCTCCACATCAAAAAGCGAAAACTGATGATACCCAAAGAGCGTCACCAGAATGGGCCCTGAAAATAATCCCGTAAAGATCGCAGCAGGCAGCGCCAACAAGATCACCAGGCGCAATGCCCAGTCCAGCATGGCCTCATAGCCCTTTTGATCAGCCTTGGCATGCTGGCGCGATAGGTGCGGCAACACCACAGTGCCTAGGGCCACGCCCAGAATCCCCAAGGGGAACTGCATCAAGCGATCGGAATAATACAGCCATGACACGCTTCCCGTGGGCAGGAAGGAGGCGAAGATTGTATCGAGCAGCAGACCGATCTGCGCCACTGAGGCCCCAAACAACGCGGGGAGCATCAAGCGTAAGACATGGCGCACACCCGGGTCATTCCATCCCCATTTGGGCCATACCAACAACCCTAAGCGGTACAAGAAAGGCAACTGGAAGAGCACCTGCACCAACCCTGAAATACAGACCCCCCACGCCAAAGCCATCTCCGGAACTTTAAAATCGGATGAAAAGAACCAAGCAGCACTGATCATACAAATATTGAGAAAAACAGGGGTAAACGCCGGTACAGCAAACTTGTGAAAGACATTGAGCACCGCCCCAGAGAGCGCTGTCAGGGTGATAAAAAAAAGATAGGGGAAGGTAATTCTCAACATCTCACTGGACATTTGTAATTTATCGCCCGCCTCATGGATAAAGCCTGGCGCAAAGAGTGCTGCCCAAAGACTTGAGCTCAGCATGCCAATAATAGACACGATGAAAACAATCAACCCTAAGGTTCCACTCACGCGCTGGATCAAGCTTTTGAGCTCTTCCTCCCCCTTACTGCCTTGATATTCTGACAGAACTGGAACAAAAGCTTGTGAGAACGCACCCTCAGCAAACAACCTTCTTAAAAAATTGGGAATCTTAAAGGCAATCAAAAACGCATCCATGCCCCCCGTCGCCCCAAACGTCGTTGCGACCACCATCTCTCTAAAAAGCCCTAGAATCCTTGAGATCAGGGTCATAGAGCCCACTGTAGCCGTGGATTTGAACATCGAGCTCATCGACGCGCACCTCCTTGACTCAAGCCTCCTTTCAAAGCCATTTTAATCAATTGATCTACGCTGGCAGCAGGCGCTCCCTGATGGACTCTTTGAATCATCTGAACGGCATCTTGAGGCTTATACCCCAGCGAAATCAACGCATCAATGGCATCTTGTGTCGGACGCTCCAAAGAGGCAGCTTCTGTCCCTGATACCCCTGAATCTGACCTGGAAAGTGCAAGCACACCCAGCCTGTCCTTCATCTCCACCAACAAGCGCTCCGCTGTTTTTTTACCAATCCCCGGGATACTGGTCAGCAAGCCCATATCTCCCGTTGAAATACTGTGGGAGAAGGTCTCCGCATCCATGCTAGACAAAATAGAAAGTGCAAGCTTAGGCCCAATCCCATTGGTTTTAATCAACGCCCGAAACAACACGCGATCCCGCTCTTTCAAAAAACCATACAACTGATGGGCATCTTCTCGAATAGAAACATGCGTCATCAAAGTCACAGGCTCACCGATCGCGGGGAGATCATAGATCGTTGTCATCGGCGCTTCTAACTCATAGCCCACCCCATGCACGTCAATCCAGACAAAAGGCGGTTT
>JAHFRR010000073.1 GCA_023266165.1 Thiotrichales bacterium | reverse complement strand
ATTCCCCCCCTGAAAACTCACGTCCTCCGATGCCCACCCAAGTCTTCAGCCCTTCTGGCATCTCTTGCACCAGAGTTTTCAGCTGAACCTGCGCCAGCACCTCCCAAAGCTCGGCATCTGTGGCTGTGGGCTTGCCTAAACGCAGATTATAGGCGAGCGTCTCTGAAAAAAGATAGGGGGTTTGAGATACAACGGTCATCGCGCTACGCAAGTCTGCTTCAGAGCACTGCGCCAGCTCGATCTGACCCAATAAGATCTTGCCTGATAACGGAGTGACAAATCGCGTCAGGATATGTAAAAGAGCGCTTTTCCCCACCCCTGTCGGGCCCAGTAGCGCAACCTTTTCACCTGATGGGATGTCTAAAGAAAAATTTTTAAAGAGGGGCAGAGCAGGGTCATATCCAAAACAAAGATTTTGAATCAAGAGAGAGGCCTCCCCTAAAGCCGCTGAGCTCTTTTGAGGAAAGACAATTTCTGGGGCTTGATCCACAATCTCCAACACTCGCTTGCCAGATGCCAGCGTCTGTCCTAGATATTGATACGCACTGGGCAGCAGATTCACCCCTTCAAAGCCCCCCAAAACAACCAACGCCAGAAGGGCCAAATTGGCCCCCATCAATTGATGCTGGGCCAATAAGGGAATACTCACCCACAGGGTTAAAACCAGCGCACAGCCTGCCAATACGAGCATCAAGGCCTGGGTGACACCCTCTAGTATACTCATCTCGCGCTGGTATTTTGCCAAGTGCTCATGCCCACGTTGAACCATGAAGGGCAAGCGCTCTAACCTGCGAGCACCCACATCTTCTGATAAAAATGGACTCTCGATCATCCATTGACTTCTAAAATCTGAAAAAGCCTCTGCCAAAGCTTGGCCTCGGTGTTTGCCATACCGCAGAGCCAACAGGGGCACAACACCTATCGCCAGCAAAAGTAATCCTAACACCATCACGCTGATGGAGGTGTTAAAGCACGGGAGAATACAGGCAAGCACCCCCCAAATACCGGCGATCACAAGGCTCGGTAACAGCACGCGAATATAGAGATTGTCTAAAGACTCAATGTCCTTAAGCAGCCTATTCAAGAGATCCCCGTGTCGAAACCGCAGTAAAATACCGGGCGCCAAGGGTTCTAATCTCTGATAAAACCAAACGCGTAAATCTGCTAACGCTCTGAAGGTGACTTCATGCGTGACCACACGCTCGAGATAGCGCCCGACAATACGCACAAGGGCAAAAAACCTCACCCCTGTTGCGGGCATAAAAAAATTAAACGCCAACCCTGTCGTGATAGACAGCCCCGCAAGGGCTGAGGCTGAGATAAACCAACCCGACAGCCCCAGCAAGGCAATCCCTGAAAGCGCTGCCAATAGGCTGAGCCCAATCCCTAGCAACGCCCATCCACGATAGGCCTTGAGACGTTGAGTGAATATCCAAAACACGCGAAAGGCGTTGGGGGGAGAGACTGCCATACTCCTCTAAAACCCCTGCTTTAAACTAACCGTACGGTTAAACACAGGATGCTCTGGCGCATGATCTATAGCGTCTGCGCAAAAATATCCAAGTCGATTGAACTGGAATTTTGCCTCTCGTGGCGCTAACACCAGCGAGGGTTCTACCCAAGCAGTCAATACGGTAAGAGAATGTTCGGCCAAGATCTGTGTGATATCCTCTGAGGTATCTGGATCTGCGTCTTTAAACAAACGATCATACAGCCGAATTTCCGCAGCTTGAGCATGAGGGATGGACAGCCAATGGATAAAGCCTTTGACCTTACGGCCATCTTGCAGAGGCTTGCCACCTAAGGTTTCAGGGAAATAGCGACATCGAATCTCCGCAACCTCCCCCTGAGCATCTAACACCACCTCCGTGCACTCTATCACATAGGCATTGAGCAATCTGACACAACGCCCAGGGGCTAAACGATGAAAATCTTCAGGAGGGTCCAATGAAAAATCACTTTTTTCAATAATGAGCTCAGAGGAAAAGAAAACCTCTCGACGCCCCATGTCTGGATTTTTAGGATGATTGCTGAGGCTGAGAGACTCACATCCATCCGGATGATGATAGTTTTCTATCACCACTTTGAGGGGATGTAAGACTGCCATACGTCGAGGTGCATGAAGATCTAAATCATCCCGAACGGCTTGCTCAAGAATCTCAATATCAATGACGGAGTCCTGCTTGGAAATCCCAATCTGCTCGCAGAAATTGCGAATACTTTGGGGAGTATACCCTCGTCGACGATAGCCTGAAATCGTTGGCATGCGCGGATCATCCCAACCAGAGACAAAGCCTTCCTCAGCAAGCTTTCGCAAATGGCGCTTGCTGGTGATGGTGTAATTCAGATTGAGCCTTGAGAACTCAATTTGCCTTGGATGATGGGGCATCTCACAGGCTTCCACAAACCAGTTATACAGCGGTCGATGGTCTTGAAACTCAAGAGAGCACAGGGAATGCGTGATGCCTTCAATGGCGTCGCTGATCGGATGGCTGTAGTCATAGGTGGGGTAGATACACCAAGTGTTGCCCGTTTGATGATGGTGGCTGTGGCGAATGCGATACATCATGGGATCTCGCAAGTTGATATTGCCAGAATTCATGTCAATTTTAGCGCGCAGGCTATACGCCCCATCTGGGAACTCCCCTTTTTTCATACGCTCAAACAAATCCACATTCTCTGCAACAGACCTCTCACGATCTGGGCTGTTTTGGCCAGGCTGGGTAAGGCTTCCTCGATAGCGCTTGACTTCCTCTGCGGAAAGACTGCAAACATACGCCTTGCCCTCGCGAATCAATTTCAATGCAAGTTGATAGAGGGTCTCAAAATAACTGGACGTGTAGAGCACCGGGCCGCTCCAGTGAAACCCCAGCCATTGAATATCCCGCTCGATGGCCCGCATGAACTCGACTTCTTCACGCTCGGGGTTGGTATCGTCATAACGCAGATGGCAAGTGCCATGATAATCCAGCGCCAATCCAAAGCTCAAGCAAATCGCCTTGGCATGCCCGATATGCAGATAGCCATTGGGATGAGGTGGAAAGCGCGTCCCTATTGTTTTATGTTTCCCCGAAGCAAGATCTTCATCGATGATATTGCGAATAAAATGGGTTTTGTGGGGGGTCTCTGGGGTCATGGGGTCATTCTCTCTCTTTCAGTTAGAAGGCTTTTGGAATATCACAAATCCAAACAAAGGGTGCTCTTAATCAATGGGTCGATGATGAGATAGCTATTATCCGGTTTTTTGAGAAGATAGTCCAATCGAAGTAAGTTTTTCAATGCTGCTTGTATGGCACCTAAAGACATTCTGGAGTCACTGATGAAGTCGCGATGAAAGGGGCCTGAGACCTCTTTTTGTTGCGCCAACAGCATGAGCAGTCGTCGTTGACTTAAGGGCAATAAAGAAAGTTCTCTTTCTGTCATTGATTTATTTTCTTGTGTGTACTGGAGCCAAGTATCTTCGACGGTTTGCGCAGTCGGAAGGGTGTCATATCGAGATAAAATTGAACATAGTTTGTTGACATAATAAGGGTGGCGCTCTGTCAGGCGAAACACAGTCTCCAGCACATCTGCAGGTAGCGGGCTCTTCCAGGTTTCCTGGGCAGCTTGTTGCACGTAAGGAATATAGGCCTCCGCGCGAATACGCTCCAGCTGGATTTGGTCGCAAAGCTTGTAAAAAGGCCGCTTCTTGTCAGAGAAAATCTGCTCCATCAAATGTCGATTGCTGCCACAAAAGATAAAAACCAAAGACTTTGCTTTTTGGACGATTTCGCGCAGTGCTGCTTCTAGTGCATGATTCGGAGTTACCTCTCCTACCATCTGAAATTCATCTAAAAAAAAGATGAGCCTCTGCTTTCGCTTAACACCCAGTGCATCGAGCTTTTCAAGCGCCTGTAGGAGCAGTTCAATAGAAAGCGTTTTTTCTTTACCAAACTCAAGTGATAGCTTTGCTTGATGATATGCCACACGAATATGAATTTTTGAAAACAATTCCCCTGCCAATAAAAGCAATTTCTTGGGAGCAGCCTCTATTTTCCCAAGCAACTGACCCACCCCATTGAGAATATAGCGAATCACGTCCTCTTCAGAGAAAGCCTTGTAGAGATCAACATGTGTAAACAAATAATTTTCTTGATAGAGCACCTTGAGCGCAAGGCTTGTTTTTCCATACCTTCTGGGAGATATCAGTAAGGTCGGAACGCCGGATTCTAGATTTCGCTTTAAATGCTTGAGCTCTGCTGTTCGGTTGCAAAACGTTTGACCCATCGCCAAATAAGTCGGAAAGAAATTCGTCATCACCTGCCCCCTTTGTCTTTTTCCAATTATTTCATTCAAGTTATTTAATTTCAATAATTGAATCTAAATAATTGAATCTCAATAATTGTATTTCAATAATGGTGTCTTAGCAAGACAGGCCCACAGAAAATCACATACTCTCATAGACTCAGTGCTTTTTACGCAGGCGCATCCATTCAATCACCTGGAGTTTTGCCATCGCTTCAGCTAGGTTTTGCTGGGCTTCTTGATAATCTACCGTCCCTGCTGGATGATGCTTCAAGCTCTGCTCGGCCTCTTGGCGTGCATGCTCTGCAGCGCTTTCATTGACATCTTCAGGGCGCTCAACGGTATCTGCCAAAATGGTTACTTGGGTCGGTTGGACTTCTAAGATCCCACCCGAGACATACAGCACTCTTTCATCATGCGGCAAGACAATACGTAATAATCCAGGAGGCAAGTCTGTCAGCAATTGCAAATGCCCCGGGAAAATCCCCAGATCCCCACCGCCACCACGCAGATGCAACGCCAGGACGGCATCTCCAAAGAGACGCCCTTCGGGGCTCACAACATCTAGGTGAAACGTAGCCGCTGTAGACATTTCTGTATCCTCTCTCGCTCTTGTATCCGCTACAACGTCTTCGCCTTAGCAATCGCCTCTTCAATCGACCCGACCATGTAAAACGCCTGCTCGGGCAGATGATCATACTCGCCCAGTGCAATGGCTTTAAAATCTCGGATGGTTTCTTTTAACGGAACATACTTACCAGGATTCCCTGTAAAGACTTCTGCCACATGGAACGGCTGCGAGAGAAAGCGCTGAATCTTACGTGCGCGCGACACAATGGCTTTGTCGTCCTCCGAGAGCTCATCCATCCCCAAAATCGCAATAATATCTTTCAGCTCTTTATATCTTTGCAGGGTTTTCTGCACCAAGCGTGTGACATCATAATGCTCTTGCCCAACGACCTGAGGATCTAACTGGCGGCTGGTGGAGTCCAAAGGGTCTACCGCAGGGTAAATGCCTAACTCAGCTAAAGGCCTTGATAATACAATGGTTGCATCCAAGTGCGAAAACGTTGTGGCAGGAGATGGATCCGTCAGATCATCTGCGGGAACATAGACCGCCTGAACGGAAGTAATAGACCCCGTCTTCGTGGAGGTGATGCGCTCTTGAAGCACACCCATCTCTTCAGCCAACGTCGGTTGATAGCCCACAGCAGAAGGCATACGGCCCAGCAGCGCTGAGACCTCTGTGCCTGCTAGGGTATATCTATAAATATTGTCGATAAAAAGCAGGATATCTCGCCCTTCATCTCTAAAACCTTCGGCAATGGTAAGCCCTGTCAAGGCCACGCGCAAACGGTTTCCAGGCGGCTCATTCATTTGACCATAGACCAAGGCTACTTTGTCCAACACGTTCGAGTCTTTCATTTCATGATAAAAATCATTCCCCTCACGCGTACGCTCTCCAACCCCAGCAAATACGGAATACCCACTGTGTTCGGTCGCGATATTGTTAATTAATTCCATCATGGTGACGGTCTTGCCCACCCCTGCACCGCCAAAGAGACCCACTTTACCCCCTTTGGCAAAGGGGCAAATCAGATCAATGACTTTGATGCCCGTCTCGAGCAATTCAGAGCTGGCCGCTTGGTCTGCAAAGCTGGGTGCTGGTTGGTGAATGGCACGGCGCTCGGTTTCTCCAATCGGGCCTGCCTCATCAATAGGATTCCCTAAAACATCCATAATTCTACCCAGTGTTTTTTCTCCTATGGGAACACAAATAGGATGCCCTGTGTTCTCAACTTTCATATGGCGATACAGCCCTTCCGTCGAGCCCATGGCGATACATCTCACCACCCCATCGCCCAGCTGCTGTTGAACCTCCAGAGTTAATCCTGTCTCAACCACGACCAAGGCATCATACACCTTAGGCACTTGATCACGCGGGAACTCAACATCAATCACCGCCCCAATAATCTGGATAATGTGACCCATCACCGCGTCTATTTTAGCGCTCTTGACTTTTGTCACTTTTTTGATTTGATCTGTCATCTTTTATTTTCCCCTATTTTTAATCTACTGCATCTGCGCCAGAAACAATCTCAGCCAATTCTTTGGTAATCAAAGCCTGGCGCGCTTTATTGTATTGCAATCTCAAAGATTTAATTAAATCACCCGCATTGTCTGTCGCGTTCTTCATGGCCAGCATTTTGGACGCCTGCTCACACGCAATATTCTCAATGACCCCCTGATAGACCTGGGATTCGATATAGCGCGTGAGTAATAAGTTCAATAAAGACTTCGCATCCGGTTCGTAGATATAATCCCAACGATGCGCTAAATTCGTTTTTTGCGTGCCCGCTGTAATAGGCAGCAAGGCTTCCATCACGGGCTTCTGGCTGATGGTCGAGTGAAAATGGTTTGAAAATAAAAACAGCC
>JAHFRR010000192.1 GCA_023266165.1 Thiotrichales bacterium | reverse complement strand
TCATGCGTGCTCCTGAGGTTAGTCTTGTTAAGCAGGTTTCTCTATTTTTTATCTCATGCCCCTTAAGAGCGGGCTGTTCTTTTTAATCCCCTCTCCTCTTGCGGGAGAGGGGTCCTTATGTCAACGACTCCAAATACTTCTCCGCATCCAGCGCCGCCATACACCCCGTGCCTGCAGAAGTGATCGCTTGTCGATAGATATGATCCATCACATCTCCTGCAGCGAACACCCCAGGAATGCTGGTTTGCGTGGCATTGCCCGATAACCCACTCAGCACTTCCAGATAGCCGTTTTTCATCTTGAGTTGACCTTCAAAGATGCCTGCGTTAGGCGCATGACCAATGGCAATGAAAACACCAGGGAGCTCTAGGTGCGTCTGCACGCCTGTTGTCACATGACTTGCGATCAAGCCTGTGACCCCACTCTGATCCCCTACCACTTCCGTGAGCGTATGGTGGGTCAAAAGGCGAATTTTGCCGTGCTCGACTTTCTTCATCAATCGATCAATTAAGATTTTCTCCGCTTTAAACTGATCTCGACGATGGATGAGCGTTACGTGAGAGGCAATGTTGCTGAGATACAGCGCCTCTTCTACGGCGGTATTCCCCCCGCCAATCACCGCGACTTTCTGGTCTCGATAAAAAAAACCATCACAGGTGGCGCACGCAGACACTCCGCGTCCGCGAAAGGCTTCTTCAGAGGGCAAGCCTAAATATTTGGCCGACGCCCCTGTAGCAATGATCAGGGCATCGCAGGTGTAGGTTACACGATCGCCTATGAGTTGAAACGGTTTTTCTTGAAGATGGGCCGTGTGGATATGGTCTGAGATCAGCTGGGTGCCAAAAGTTTCAGCGTGGGCTTGCATACGTGCCATCAAGGCAGGGCCTTGCAGATCATGGGCATCCCCCGGCCAGTTCTCAACATCTGTGGTCGTCATCAACTGCCCGCCAGGCGCGCTCCCTGCGATGATCACGGGTTTTAAATTGGCACGCGCGGCATAAACCGCTGCTGTATAGCCTGCAGGGCCTGAGCCCAAAATAATTAAGCGGTGGTGTTGGGTATTTGCCATCAAGAACCTCGTCACTCCAATCAGCGATATCAGTCAATTAAGGTATTGTACGGGGTTTTGAGGGATTTGTCTATTTGCAGTTGCTGTCTGAAATGGGGTGGATGTAGACGCAGGCACAGGCACGCTCGTATCGTTGGGTGTCGTATGGGGCATGAAATACAGGATAAGATTTTTCTCAAGATCCAGCAGATCCCTGTCACCCCTCCAGTCTTGCGTGTTATACATAAACAGAGTGATATGAGCATCCAGCGTTAGAGCATTATTCCAGAGCAGTGAGATATTGCATTGTGTCTGATCGAGGGGGTCAAAGCTGTTGAAGCTGACCATGCCATTTTCGGCAAAGTGACCATCGTGACTGCGTCTCACTGTGCCCATAAAAACATGAGGAGGTAGGAGCTTTTTTTCTAGGGCTGCTAGATCAAAATCGTCGTTGATGGGGTTATCATATAAAAAAATCAGGATATTGAGTGGCACTGCGGTGCTGGGGCTGAAAACACAGAGCTGATATTGAGTAGCACTGAAGTTTTGAGACAGAGCGTTTTGCAAAAAATCGATCAATGGTTTGGCATAGGGGGGGATTCTGGACTGTAATGGCCAAGGCTCGGCCTTGTCAGGGGGCAGGAAAAAATATTGATATAACGTATCTGGTTTAAGCGGGGTTCCAGGGGTGTGCTCATAGACAGGATAGTCTGTTCTGGGCTTATTGACAGAAACTATGTTTTCTGTGATCTGATGAGGCGTTTGGGGCTTTTGCTCATCAGTGATGGATGCTTGAGTGGTGGTGTGTATTGTAGAGACTGCCTGAGCTCCTTTTTGGATTTCAACAACAATAGCATCGCGGCACTCGGTTGTTTGGGCGGCTTTGGCTTCTCGTTCTCGCCGTTTGCTTTCATTCTGAATGGCTTGCAAGCAAGGCAGGATTTTTGCAAGTCCGACCTGTCCATCCAGTAATAATATCTTTTCACCCACTGGCAGTGTGGTTTGAGGCTGCTGTAATAACAGCTGCACACAAGGGAGATATCCGTACGATGTAGCCACCAGTAGGGCTGTGATGCCGTTTGATGTAGCGATATTCAGATCAGCGCCTGCGTCAATTAAAGCTTGAACGCATGCCAATGGGTCACTTTCTGTAGATGTGTTGTCA
>JAHFRR010000072.1 GCA_023266165.1 Thiotrichales bacterium | reverse complement strand
CCTAACACCAAACTCGTCACAAAAAAAATGGCCATCAAGCTGCCGGTCAGCTTCATTAAAAACGACGCTGGGCCTTGGCTACCGAATACCGTATTGGCAGAGCCACTGCCAAACGCCGCACCCATATCTGCGCCTTTTCCTTGTTGCAACAAAATCAGCGCAATCAATCCTAAGGCGATCACCACGTGCAACAGCAATATTATCTCAAACATCAGATGCTCCTACACGCCTGACAAATCCCTATAAACTCTTGTGAATTCAAGGATGCACCCCCGACTAAGGCCCCATCGATGTTCGCCATCTGGAATAATTCTGCGGCGTTGCTTGATTTCACGCTGCCACCATATACGATCCTGATATTTTTGGCAAGAGGCTTCGAGATTTTTTCAAGCCAGGTACGGATAAATTGATGGACGGCTTCCGCTTGCAGCGGGGTGGCTGTCTTCCCTGTTCCAATCGCCCACACAGGCTCATAGGCAATCACACAATGCGTGAGCTGCTTTTCTTGAAAAGCTCCCAGGATCTCCTGCAGCTGCGTGCCAATGATCTCAAAAGTTTGATCCAATTCCCGCTCGCGCTCACTCTCACCCACGCAGATCACAGGGATCAGACCGACATCCAATGCTTTCTCCAGCTTTTCAGCAACCAAGATATTGGTTTCATGGTGGTAAGCGCGGCGCTCCGAATGGCCCAGCAACACATATTCGCACCCGATATCCAATAACATCTGGCTGGAAACCTCTCCTGTATACGCGCCTTGAACATGCGCACTGACATCCTGCCCACCAACATTCACCAGAGACCCCCCCAATAGCTGAGCTGACAAGCCTAAATAGGGAAACGGGGGGAAAATCACAACATCCAACTCTGCACTGTCACCCAAGACCTTAGAGATCTCAGAAGTCAACTGCTGGACTTGCTGGATCGAGCCATTGAGCTTCCAGTTACCCATAACCAATTTTTTTCTCATGATGGTGTCCTTCTCAAAAAATCCAGAAGACAGCCTATCGTGAATGGTTTCTTTTGACAAGACTGCCCCTCACCTGCCCCTCACTTCTCCTCCAAAAACACATTCACCTTCCAGGCAATTTCGCGGGCATGCTGTTGTGCGAGAGATTCAGATTCCGCTTCGACCATCACTCGGATCACGGGTTCTGTGCCGGAAGGGCGAATTAGCACACGACCACGGACGCCCAAAAGATCTGAGGCTTCTTGCTGAAGCTTCTCAAAATACACCAAAAATTTTCGATCTAACTTTTGAGAGGGGTAGGTGTGTGAGAGATTGATCATGACTTGCGGACATTTTTGATAGCCCTGCAAGAGCTCACTGAGAGAAGAGTGAAGATCTCGCATCACGCACAGCACCTGCAACCCTGCAATAATGCCATCTCCCGTGGTTGTCGATGAAAGCCAAATGATATGCCCCGAAGATTCTCCGCCCAGATACCAGGAGCGCTCATGCAGCGCCTGCATGACATAGCGATCACCCACCTGGGTTCTGGCAAAGGGGATCTGCGACGCTTGCAAAGCCCGCTCCAAGGCGAGATTACTCATCAGGGTACCCACAACACCCCCTGCGCCTAATAAGCCCTTACGCTTGGCTTCTAGGGCCAAAACATAGAGGATCTCATCGCCATCGATTCTGCGACCTAGATGATCCACCAAAATCACACGATCACCATCTCCATCCAGCGCCAACCCTAGATCTGCTTTTTCCGCCAATACGCGCGCTTGAAGGGCTTGAGTATCTGTCGCACCCGTTTTTAAATTAATATTGAGCCCATCTGGCTGACACCCAATCTCAATCACCTCAGCGCCTAATTCTCGAAAAACGGCAGGCGCAATCTGATACCCAGCCCCATGCGCGCTATCAATCACTAACTTTACACCTGCAAGACTGAAAAACGGCGGTACTGACGATTTACAAAATTCGATATAACGCCCCGACGCATCCTTCACAGGATAAACTCGCCCGATAGACTCAGGGCCCACCATGGGGATGGATTCATCCACGGCACGCTCAATCAATAGTTCCAGTGCATCTGAAAGCTTACGACCATCAAAGCCAAAAAACTTAATACCATTGTCCTCAAACAAATTATGAGACGCACTGATGACGACGCCAAGACTGGCATGAAACGTCCGCGTAAGATAAGCAACACCAGGGGTTGGCATCTCTCCCAAAAGATAGACATCGACCCCCGCTGCGCTAAACCCCGCTTCTAAAGCGGATTCCAGCATTTTGCCTGAGAGGCGTGTGTCGCGCCCAATGATCACCTTAGGGAGGGTCTTACTGGTAGATGACAGCGCGGCTTGAGAGACCAAGACACTGCCTGCTGCCAAACCCAATCGCATCACGAAATCAGGTGTCATGAGCAAATCACCCACACGGGCGCGAATGCCATCCGTCCCGAAATATTTCCGCGCGGTCATGATGCGGGAGGGGCTGCCGGAGCTTCAGGCGCTGGCGCACTGGGCACTGCAGGCTTGCTGGCCTCCAGATGCGCGCTTTCCCAATCAGAAGGTTTAACAGGACGACGGGCCATCAGATCATCGACCTGTGTGACATCTAACGTCTCATATTTTATGAGGGCATCGGACATCGCATGTAGAATATCGATATTCTCCGTCAATAAAGCCTGCGTACGGGCATAGTTTCTGTCAATAAAGACGCGGACTTCCGCATCAATCGCCGCGGCCGTACTTTCTGAAAACTCTCGTGCATGGGAGGTTCCCATCGAATGTCCCAAGAACGGCTGCTGGGTATCTTCGCCATATTTCAAAGGCCCCAATTTTTCAGACAGACCCCATTTGGTGACCATGTTACGGGCCAACTCAGTGGCCCTTTGGATATCATTGGAAGCCCCCGTTGTGACGCGCTCTACACCAAAGATCAATGCCTCAGCGACGCGCCCGCCATACAGGCTCGACAGCTGGCTTTCCAGCTTTTGCTTGCTGTAGCTCACCTGGTCTCGAACGGGTAAATACATGGTCACGCCCAACGCACGCCCTCGCGGGATAATACTGATCTTGTACACAGGGTCATGCTCTGGCACCAAACGCCCTACAATGGCGTGCCCTGCTTCATGATAGGCCGTTAACGTCTTCTCATCATCACTCATGGCCAGCGTTCGACGCTCTGCGCCCATCAGGATTTTATCCTTCGCTTTTTCAAAATCCAGCATCGTCACCTTGGTTTTTGCATTGCGCGCGGCAAAGAGCGCAGCCTCGTTCACCAGATTGGCCAGCTCTGCACCTGAAAATCCTGGCGTGCCCCGCGCCAAATCCACAGGACTCACGTCATCTGATAACGGCAACTTTTTCATATGGACTTTCATAATCTGCTCGCGGCCTTTAATATCTGGCAAACCGACTGTCACCTGACGATCAAAACGGCCCGGTCTTAATAACGCAGGGTCTAACACATCCGGACGGTTGGTCGCGGCAATCACGATCACCCCTTCGTTTTCAGCAAAGCCATCCATCTCAACCAGTAGTTGGTTTAAGGTCTGCTCGCGCTCATCATGGCCCCCTCCAAAACCTGCCCCACGATGACGCCCAACAGCATCGATCTCATCGATAAAAATAATGCAAGGCGCGCGCTTCTTGGCTTGCGCAAACATGTCTCGAACCCTGGATGCCCCCACCCCTACAAACATCTCGACAAAATCCGAGCCTGAAATCGAGAAAAATGGGACTTTCGCCTCACCGGCAATCGCTCTTGCCAACAAGGTTTTACCGGTTCCTGGAGGGCCCACCATCAAAACCCCTCTGGGGATTCTCCCACCCAGATCCTGGTATTTTTTAGGGTCTTTGAGGAAATCGACGATCTCCCCCACTTCTTCTTTGGCCTCTTCAACGCCTGCAACATCTGCCAGTGTGACTTTGACCTGGTCTTCACTCAAGAGCTTCGCTTTACTTTTACCGAATGAAAACGGCCCACCACCCCCACCGCCTTTACCTCCTGACATCTGACGCATCAAGAAAAGCCAGATAAACAAGATAATCAACATCGGTGCCCAGCTGATCAAGATGGTCTCGAGCAGCCCTGGCTTTTTAGGCGGTACGCCCTTAACAGCGATTTGCTTGTCCATCAGCCATTTGAGCAAGCTGGGATCGATCTCAGGCACATAGGTCTCAAAGGTTTTATCAGAGCCTTTATAAGTCCCTGAGATCGTATGACTGGAGATATCCACATGCTCAATCTGACCATTATTGACTTGCTGGACGAACGTCGAGAAGCTCACCTCACTGGCAGGCGTGGCCCCTGGTACCAAACTGTTGAACAGCAAAAAGAGCACCGCAGCAATCACGGCCCAAATCAAGATATGTTTTGTCGTATCATTCATACAGCGTTATGGCCTTTTATCAAAAAAAATCAAAGAAAGAGAAAAGAAAGAGAGTTATTATACTCTGGTTTAAAGTCTTTTGAAAACCCATCAAGCTCCCCTATTCAAGCTCTATTCTGCGCCTGGCTCAAGTCTGCAGGCTTCCCTGTCTCGACTTCCTGGAGAAATAAATCAAAAATGGCCTTGGATTTCTCTTGCGCCAATCGAAATTTCACGGCTAAAAACAACGAGACAGCCGTCAACGCCACAACCAAGGCATAACTCGTCAGATTCGACAACACAGGATCTCCGCCGCCCGCCATCCGGCTGAAATAGGCAATCAACATCATCCCCACCAAGAAGACCCATAACCAGATAGACTCTCGCAAATCCCAGCTGATCTTCTGAGCCCGTGTCGAGCATAGCTGGTAAATCCCGAAAAGCACGAGGGACACCAGGAGCACGCCCCCTAATTTACTGATGATCGCCCAGCCCGACCAAAACACCATACATGCGCAAGCCAGAAAGGCCAAAAAGCACCAGAGCGTGACAAATGGCAACTTAAATTTGCGTACAGCCCCTGGAATCTGATAGCGCGCCACAAGGCAACACACAGGCCCAGAAACATAGGAAAGCGCAATCACAGAAGACATGAACTCAATCATTTGATGCCAGCCTTTGAAAGGCAAAAAGAAGGTCATCCCCAACACAAAGTTAACTAATACAGCATAGACAGGGATTCCACGGCCGCTGAGTTTCGATAAAAACTTAGGGAGCTGGCTGTTGGCACTCATGGCATAGAGCGTACGCCCCGCGCTTGTGCTATACACAATCCCGGCAGCCCCTGTGGCCACAACGGCATTGGAGTAGAGTAAGATGGCAAAAATATTAAAGCCCAAGGCCATCAACAAACCTGAGATCGGGCCTGCATCCCCTGTGAAGGATACCCCCGAAAATCCATGTGTCAGCGCGCTGATAGGTAAGGCACCAATAAAACCGATCTGCAGTAAAATGTAGATCACCATCACAATCCCCAGGCTCCCAAGCAACGCCCGAATGATGTTGCGTCTAGGATTCTCTGTCTCCCCCGCCAGCTCCACCACTTGTTTGTAGCCATTGAAGGCAAAGAGCACCCCACCGGTTGAAATCGCCATAAACACAGCATTCCAACCATAAGGGTTAAATCCTCCTAACTTAGGATTATGAAAGTTATGAACTTGATGGGCATGGATCATGTAATAGATCAACACCAGGGCTGTGATCAACGCCACCGCGATCTTCCAAACAGTCAAGACAGAGTTCAGACGGTTCACCAGCTTGATAGAATAGGCATTTAAAAAGCAAAAGAAAACCATCAAGAGCGCTGCCAACGACATCCCACGGCCTGTCAACCCATGCGTGTCTTGATGCACAAGGCTCGGCCAATAGGTACTGGTGTACTGCAGCATGGCTTGCACTTCGATGGGGGCCGTGGTCATCAAGTTAATCCAGGTGATCCAGGCAAACGTTAAACTCACAAAGGTACCATGCGTGAATCGAGGAAACCGCGCGCTCCCTCCCGTGACGGGTAACGTCGTTGAAAGCTCAGCATAGGTAAAAGCAACAATGAGAATCAGAATCCCCCCTAACACCCACACCAGGATGGCAATAGGCCCTACGGCTTTGGTCAGCAACATCGAACTGAACAGCCAGCCTGAACCAATCATCGCGCTGACCGCTGAGAACATCAAGCCCCATGGGCCCATGCTGCGTTTGTATTGTTTCATCTTGCTCACCCTATTTTTTTATTTAATTTATTTTATTTTATTAATTTTTTCCAAATGCGACGACTTCTTCGATATTTTGAGCCCCCACCGCCAACATCACCAGGCGATCAAAGCCCATCGCGATACCCGCACACGAAGGTAATCCAAACGCCATCGCCTCCAACAAGCGTGTATCTGTGGGCACAGGCTGTAAACCCATGGCTGCGCGCCGCTTCAAATCCCCTTGGAATCGAGCCCTCTGAGCACTTACATCCTGCAGTTCAAAATACCCATTGCCCAGCTCCATACCCTGATAAAATACTTCAAAGCGCGCAGCGACAGAAATGGTCGATGACAGAGTACCTGTTTTTTTAATTTGCGCAAGTGCCGCTTGCGAAGCGGGGTACTCATAAACCATCACTGGCCTGTCGTGATAGGCCTGCATCAAAGCCCGCTCCACACAGTCCGACATCAAGAGCTGCAAGCACACATCTCGATAGATCTCAGGATCTGGGCTGAATAATCCAGGGATCTCCCCTATTTTTTCTGTGACATGCTGTACCAAACTTTCGAGAGAAGCTTGATGAGGATCCAGATTTAAAACTTTTAAAAATGCGTCTTGATAGGAGATGCGAGCGGCCTTCGGGGTCTTTAAGAGCAGCTGAAGCAGATCATCGACCTCATTCATCAAATCGAGATCCGTAAAATCTAAATGATACCATTCCAGCATCGTAAACTCTGGAAGATGCTGTCGGCCTGATTCTTCTTTTCGAAAGGCTTTCCCCAATTGATAAAT
>JAHFRR010000071.1 GCA_023266165.1 Thiotrichales bacterium | reverse complement strand
CAGAGATAAAGCCAACGCCACGGTGATGCTGGGCAAAATGGCCAGACCATCTAAGCCATACGTGAGATTCACCGCGTTACTGAACCCTGAAATCATCAAATACCCTATCAAGATCATCCCCAATCCCAGATGCAAAAACACATGCGGAAACCATGGCAACATCAAGACTTGCTGGCTTTTGACAAGCGTGTGGTATAGCCAAATCATCAACACCAACGCTAACAGAGACTGCCAGAAGAACTTCCAACGCGACTTCAAGCCCTCTGTGTTCTTGCGAACCACCTTGAAATAATCATCACACGCACCAATCAAACCGTACCCTATCAAGGCCAGCAGGGACATCCAGACAAACGGGTTATACCAGTCACACCATAACACCATGGAAACCAATAGACTGATCACAATCATGATCCCACCCATGGTTGGTGTGCCTTTTTTGCTAAAATGCGACTCGGGCCCCAGATTGCGAATCACTTGCCCAATTTGCTGACGTTGCAACGCGCGAATCATCCAGGGCATCAAGCCCATCATGATCGCAAAAGCCGTGAGCAACGCCAGGCTGTCACGCATCAGCAAGCTTAAACCGAAATGTGAAAAATTGTGGAACAGCATCGTATCTCCTTAAGATTTCTAGGTTTTCATACGCTTCTGCCAGGCAGCATAACACAGCTTGCAGATAAAAATCATCTTGAGCGGATTGCCAATCAAAGCTTCCAGAAGATGTATGGATACCTTAGCCCCGCGAAAACACTCGCGGAAATGACAAAACGTGTCAGTTATTTTCGTCCAACCCCTAACAAAGCCTTTACAATTTCTTGCATATGATGGGCATGAGAGCCTTTGACCAACACCACACTCTGACTAGACAGCTCGGGTTCTAACGCTTTTAACAATAACGCGTGCGTTTCAAAATACACGGCTTTCCCACACGCATGATTTATCGTGTGCTGCAATAAGCTAAGATCTCCTGTCAAAAAGGCTTTTCGAATGTGAGAGTGGGCGATCCAATCGCCCATGTTCTCATGATAAGACACCGAAAATGCCCCCAGCTCCCCCATGCTGCTCATGACAAACAGACGATCCCCTTCAAAGCGATCTAGGCTCAAGATAGCGTTTTCAACACTGCTCGCACTCGCATTAAACGCATCGTCAATTAACACCCCGCCTTGCGGGAGCGTGTGGGGATGAAAGCGGCCAGACATGGGTTTCAATTTTGCAAGCCCACGCTGAATCACCGCATGATCCGCCCCGACAGACAACGCGGCAGCCGCGGCAGCCACTGCGTTATAGATCACATGATCTCCCAACAAAGGCACCTGTATGCGCGTAGATCCAAGCGGCGTTGTCAATAAAAAAGAAACGCCTGTTGCTTCAAAGTGCTGATCAGACCCCCTCACATCCGCTGGATGATGCACACCAAAGGTCACTTGATGTTGGCGATCGAGTGTTTGAGAAAACAAAGGCGCATACACCTCATCTTGATTGATAAGGGCAATCCCTGTAGGCGCGAGATGGGCGTAGATTTTAGATTTCTCATCCGCCAGCGCTTCAAACGATCCGAAGCCTTCCAAATGTGAGGCGCGAATGTTGGTGATCAAGGCCACAGTAGGCTCAACGATTTGAGCTAAATAGGGGATCTCGCCCACATGGTTTGTACCCATCTCGATGACAGCAAACCGATGTTGGGGCGTCAATCGGGAGAGGGTCATGGGAACGCCCAGATGATTATTGAGCGTGCCCTCGGTATACAGCGTTTCACCCATTTCAGCCAAGATCAGAGCGATCATCTCTTTGGTACTGGTTTTGCCGCAAGAGCCTGTAAGCCCGATCACAGGAAGGGTATACGCTTTGCGAATCTCATGCGCCAACGCCCCCATGCCCAACACGGTATCTTGAACCAGGATTTGGGGAACACAGACCTCCCTCTTTCGGGATACCATCACCGCGCTTGCGCCTTTCTCAATGGCCTGCTGAACATAATCATGCCCATCGCGCTCAGCCTGAATAGCAATAAAAATTTCGCCTGGCTTAAGAAGTCGAGTATCGATACAAAACGGAGCAACAGGAATCTCTACGCCCGAAGCCCCTGGAGGATCGAGATAAGCGGCTTGGATCTGCGCTGCTAGAAACTTTAAACTCAACGTCATGATGCGCTCAAGGCCCCACCATTTAAGACATACACACGCTCTGTCTCTGTTTGAAGAGAGGTAAGATGCAGCTCCCCGTAGGCTTTTATCAAAATCTGCAGCGCAGGTTTGACAGAAGTCGTATTAGGGTATTGCGTGATGACGGTATTGGCACGATGAATCGCAGCCAGATAAGCCCCCCGCGCCATGTAGAATTGCGCGGTTTTGAGCTGAAATTCACTTAAGGTATTGGCCAGATAGATCATACGCCGTCTGGCATCCGGGGCATAGAGACTCTGAGGATATTGGGTGACCACGATATTAAATTCCTGGAATGCCGTCTGATAACTTTGAGCGTCGTGGTCTGACATGGTATAAGGGAAGTGCCTCTGGATAAACCCACGGCCGTTTTCGAAATTAATCACCCCTATCATGTAATAGGCATAAACGGCGTTAGGTGAGGTGGGATAAAGTTTTAAGAAACGATCTGATTCCGCCAACGCCAGCGCAGGATGATCTGCCTGATATTCTGCGTAGATCAAATCTAAATTGGCCTGCTGGCTATATTGGCTAAAAGGATAATTCGCATTAAGTGCCTGGAAAGCTTGAGCAGCCTCGTTGTAATCGGTTTTGTGGAGCGCAGTATGGCCCGCATCAAACGTCTGTTCCGCTGAGAGATGCGCATATTTTTGCATAGGGTCTTGCGTGGCACAGCCGGATAATACCAGCCCCAGCAATACCGCTAAACCGATTGAAAACCTTCTATTTATCCTATTCATCATCGAAACCCACTTTTAGCACTTTAATCCAAACCCTGAAAGAGGTATAGTCTACAAAACTCTGACTGGAAATGCTATGGCTGTGTCAATCTTTGAAGCGCAAATCACTCTTCCAGAGTCTGCTCATGGCGAGCGCATGGACAAAACCCTCGCTGCACTGTTAGAAGGCCGCACACGCTCGACCGTCCAACAATGGATTGAAAAGGGCTATATCACCCACCAAGGCACGCCTGTGATCGGCAAGCAAAAAGTGCTGGGCGGTGAGACAATTGAGATTCTTGCTGAGCTTGCACCTTCGCTGTCAGATCTCCCCCAATCGATGGCCCTTGAGATTTTATACGAAGATGACAGCGTTCTGGTTCTCAATAAGCCCGCAGGTCTCGTTGTCCACCCAGGTTCTGGTATTGAGTCCGGAACACTGCTCAACGGCCTGTTACACCACATCCCCTCCCTGCAAGATCTCCCCCGGGCAGGGATCGTCCATCGCCTGGATAAAGACACTTCAGGCGTGATGGTGATAGCCAAAACAGCCTTAGCCCATCAATCTCTGATTCAGCAATTCTCAGAGCATGGTATTGAAAAACAATATCAGGCCATCGTCAAAGGCCCCATGATTGCAGGCGGTACCCTTGAAACGGATATCGACAGAAGCCCACATCATCGCACCAAGATGTCGGTTGCACCCAAAGGCTATGGAAAACCAGCTGTGACACACTATCGCGTCGCGACTCGATTTGAACACTATACCCATCTGAAAATCCAGATTGAAACAGGCCGCACCCACCAAATTCGTGTGCATATGCTCCACATCCATCATCCCATTGTCGGAGATACCGTCTATGGCGGACGCTTGAACTTTACCACAGGAGTGAGCGAACAGGTCAGAAACGCGATTCGGGCAACTTCACGCCAAATGCTGCATGCAAGCCATTTGGGCTTTGATCACCCTGAAACGGGAGAAAGGCTCGTGTTTGACGTACCACTTCCTCAAGATTTTTTAGACCTGCTGGCCTTATTGAAAACGCATGATCCTTTGAAGGCGTAGCAGAAGATTTTATGCTATAATGCCTCTTCAGCGTACCCATATCAGGCATACTATTTGGTAAGACCATGGCAAAACATCCTATGAAATATCCCGTCGGAATCAGCACACTTTCAACCATTATCAATGATGGCTACTCCTATGTTGACAAAACCCAGTTTGCATGGCGTATGATCTCCAATGGGCGTTATTATTTTTTATCACGCCCTCGCCGCTTTGGCAAAAGTATGATGGTTTCAACCTTCAATGAAATTTTCAAAGGGAATCGTCCATTATTTAAAAACCTTTATATGGGGCAACTGGATTCAACCCAGTATGACTGGCAAGAGTATCCCATTATTCGCATTGATTTTAGTATTGCTAAGGGCATTACCCTAGAAGACTATATGAATCTATCTTTAGTGGAGATTTCAAAAAACTACGGCATTACCTTGGGAGCCGAGGCTTACGCATTAAATTTTCGAATTTTAATCGAAGCTCTGTATCGTAAATACCAGAAACCCGTTGTTATCTTAATTGACGAATATGATAAACCCATTTTAGATGTCATTGATGATCTCCCTTTAGCCATTGAGCGCCGTGAAATTCTGAAGGGCTTTTACACGGTCATCAAATCCCAAGACGAATACATTCGGTTCGTCTTCTTAACAGGCGTGACCAAGTTTGCAAAAACAGGGGTGTTCAGCGGGCTGAATCACTTGACAGATATCACCATGAACCCACACTATGCCGCGATTTGCGGCATGACACAAGAAGAGTTAGCGCAGAACTACTTAGAAGGCATTCATGCGTTGGCAGAGTCTGAGGGTTTAACCGTTGCAGATTGTCTTGATAAAATCAAATTTTGGTATAACGGGTATCGCTTCAGTGAGAGTCCCCTCAGCGTTTACAATCCTTTTTCGACACTTTTGTTACTCAATGAATTAAGCTTTAAAAACTACTGGTTTGAAAGCGGCACACCGACATTTTTGATCAAATTGATCCAAAGCCAAAACTTCAATATTCTGGAGGCCGAGCATGCCGAGGCCCTCGCATCACGCTTCAGTACTTTCGAGATTGATTCGCTAGATCCTCTGGCTGTCTTGTTCCAGGCAGGCTATCTGACCATTCAGGACTATGACAAAGACTGGGATTTCTACCGCCTTGGCTACCCCAACTACGAAGTAGAGCATTCTTTCAAAAACATCTTACTCAACGCCTATGCTTTTGAGCATAGTGCAGATATCTCTGTGAAACTTTGAGTATCTCTAGTATGGCTGGCGAAGATTAAGATAAAATAGGAGACCTCCTGCATGTACTGTCCCTTCTGTGCATGTGAAGATACCAAGGTGACAGACTCTCGCTGGGTCAGCGAGACCAATACCGTGCGTCGTCGGCGCAGCTGTTCCCAGTGCAACGAGCGTTTCACCAGTTATGAAAGCATTGATATGGCGATGCCCAAGGTCATCAAGAAAGATCAAACACGCGTGCCTTTTGATGGCCAAAAGCTGCGAGAAGGGATTGAGTTAGCTCTGCAAAAGCGCCCCATCCCTGTCAACCACATTGATGCTATGATCGCTCGTTTGATCAAGATGATCCGTTTTTGTGGCGAAAAGGAAATTCCCAGCGCACAGATAGGCGAGTGGGTGATGCAGGAGCTCAGAGTGCTGGATGCCGTGGCTTACGTGCGCTTTTCCTCGGTCTATCGTCGCTTCGAAAACGCGGAAGAGTTTGCGCGCCTGTTAGATCAGCTCAAAACCAAAAAAATAAAAAATAAAATACAACTCAGCACGGTAGGCCCCTCATGAAGAAAAAAATAAGAAATAAAAAATTTAAAACCCTATATCTACTTTGGCTATTAGGGCTTTCGGGACTCTCTGGACTCTTGAATATGGCGCATGCAGCCAATATCAGCTCGAGCCCTATTACACTCCATGTGATTTCACAAACCATTCATATCCATCAAAAATCTAAGCAAGTGTATAATATTCTCCAAACCAATGGGCGCTGGGGATATACCGGTGTTGAGGGCAAGACTTTTAATGTCATCGTCGACAATCAAACTCAGGTGCCCACAGCGATTCACTGGCATGGGTTACTTGTGCCGAATCGAGATGATGGCGTGCCAGGCGTCACGCAAAACCCTATCCTGCCGGGCCATAGCATGCAGTACACCTTTCCTCTGGTACAATCAGGTACTTATTGGATGCACTCTCATGAAGGCCTGCAAGTGCAAGATCTGATGGCAGCCCCTCTGATTATTCTCAACCCCCATTCACGCTATCCGAAAGACCAGCAAGTGGTGGTTCTGTTTGAAGATTTTAGTTTTCAATCGCCTGAGCAGATTCTTAAAAACCTACAGAACTCCAGTGCCCGCATGCAGATGGGCATGAATCAAAGCATGAATATGGGAACTTCCAAACCTGATCTTAAGCCTGATCTCAATGATGTTCATTACGATGCGTTTTTGACAAACCGTCATACCCTCCAGAATCCTCAAGTGATTTCCGTCAAACCCAACAGCTGGGTGCGATTGCGCGTAATTGATGGCGCCTCAGGCAGCAATTTCTGGATCCATCTGGGGCAGTTAAAGGGCGAAGCCATTGCTTTTGACGGTAAAAATATTCAGCCGCTTCCAGCACCTCAATTCCAGCTGGCGATGGGCCAGCGGATTGATATCCGTGTGCATATCCCTGCATCGGGCGGAGCGTTTCCCATCTTGGGGCAAGTCGAAGGTACGGATCAGCAGACGGGTCTGATACTCGTAACACCGCACGCTCAGATCCCTCTCCTGTCTGAAACGGCAAGTCAAACAGCACCTGCTCTGAATAATCAACAAGAGCTTTTGATGAAAAGCTTGCATCCCTTGCCACCTCGCCCTATCACGCAGGTCGTCACACTCAACCTGACAGGCGATATGCAAAAATACATCTGGAAGATCAACGGGCAAACCTGGCCTGATATCACGCCTATTAAAATTCGAGAGGGTGCT
>JAHFRR010000191.1 GCA_023266165.1 Thiotrichales bacterium | reverse complement strand
AATAATCCGCAAAAATTGGATCCACCGTTTATTTTACTTGCCAATGAGCATTTGATTGAGGGTAAAAACCTCCTGCATATCCAAGTACCTGTCAGTTCTCAAGTGCATAAGACTGCAGGCGTTGTTTTTGATCGTGCCAATGAAGGTGATTTTCGTGTGATAGAGCCTTACCGTATTGCAGAGATCAGCAATCGAAAGCGACAGATGTATACGGAAGATCGTATTTATCCTGCAATTCGTACACAAGATTTGCGTCTTGATTTATTGCCTAAGTGTCGAAATTTAATGTTGAGTCGAATGGGCCATCATCCCTGGCGTGAGCTCGATGACGAGCAGCTTTTACATAAGGCTGGACTGTATTTGCAAGATTGGGAAACCGGTAAGGAAGGCTATACGTTAGCAGCAGCTTTGCTTTTGGGGACGGATGAAATGATCCATAGTATTTTGCCGCACTATAAAATCGATGCTCTGTTGCGTCGAGACCAGCAGTACCGTTACGATGACCGTGAGACAGTCTATTGCAACCTGATTGAAGCCTATCCAAAGCTGCTTGATTTTATTGGCAAACACCTACCCGATCCTTTTTACCTAGAGGGGGTAACTCGTGTAAGTTTGCGGGATAAAATTTTTCGTGAGGTCATTGCTAACTTTTTGGTTCATCGTGAGTATACAAGCGCCTATCCAGCGCGCATCATCATCTACCAAAATCGTGTTGAAGTGAGCAATGCCAGTAATGGCCATTTTACAGGGCCGGTGATATCCAGTGATGTCATGCCTTTTTCACGCAATCCGACAATTGCCAAGTTTTTCGCACAGCTTGCATGGGCTGATGAATTGGGTTCTGGGATGATCAACATTGACAAGTATTTGCCATTATATACCCCGGGGGAACAGGCTTATTACACGGATGGATCCATCTATACAACAGTGATTCCATTAGCGAAAATAGATCCCAAATCGGAAGTCACCGCGGAAGTCACCGCGGAAGTCACCGCGGAAGTCACCGCGGAAGTCATGCTTCTACTTATGCATTTAGAGGGCGAGCAATCTCGCACGCATATTCAAGAAAAGCTTTCTCTTAAGCATGATGAACATTTTCGTTTAACCTATCTCCAGCCTGCGCTGAGCATGGGTTTGGTTGAAATGACAATCCCTGAAAAACCCAACAGTCGTCGACAGCAATATCGATTGACAGAGAAGGGGGGCAAAATAGTTGCACAGCGAGTGAGATCACCATGGGTTTAGTCTTATTTTTATTGGTTTTAATAGGTTTGATAGGATGGGCGTGGTCGAGCCAGTTGAAGGCAAAAGAGCAGGCGCTGAAGGTTTCCAAGAACCTGTGTGAGGCGCAGCATGTGCAATGGCTGGACGACACCGTGGCGCTCTCTCGCTTGCGTGTGATGAGGGTGGCTGGACAACTCAAGGTTTTAAGGGGATACACATTTGATTATCTCGATGAGGCCTTACACCATCAAGGGCAAAGGCGGACGCAGGGCTATATTGAGCTCTTGGGTCAAGAGGTTTATTCGAAGCGCTTGTCACTTGTCAACAAAAAAGCCGAAAGCCAGGCCAATGTTATTGACCTAGCCTCGTTTCAAGATAAAAATCAGAGATAAGCCTACGCGGTAGGCTTGTCTTTCTTGAAGCTACCAAATCCCGCAAAGCGGTTTTTGAATGCATCAACGCGACCTTCCGTATCCAGCAGTTTTTGTTTGCCAGTGTAGTAGGGGTGGCACTGAGAGCAAACCTCAATGTTCAAGTTACCTTTTCGAGTGGAACCGGTCTTAAACGTATTGCCACAGCCACAGGTGACAGTGATTTCATGGTATTCAGGATGGATTTCTGCTTTCATAAGGCACCTCGTTGTTTGCCGCCGCCAGGTCTGATTCACTCAGCCCAGCACCGCAATCGTGTTATACATCTAGGTTCTAGATGTTTTAGGGAGGCAGATTGTATCGTAAAGTTTTGGGGAGGTCAATCGACTTTCAGCACCAATTTCAACTGTTTCAGATAATTTGCGAGTGTTGAATTGTTTTAAGCGCGCCGATTGCATAGAATGGGCTCTCTGGAGTTTACGTAGTAGTAGAAGAGGTACTGGATGAGTTCATGTCAACTCGAGAAGCACAATCCCCATAATATCCCTGGGAAAATCTATGAACGCCCATGGGGCCAGTATGTCACACTAGAGATCGGCGCTGGGTATCAGGCGAAAAGCATTGTGGTCAAACCTGG
>JAHFRR010000070.1 GCA_023266165.1 Thiotrichales bacterium | reverse complement strand
TGGTCTTCTATCTGGCTTTAACCGTCTTTCATACGCCCTCAGAACACCTGTTGCTGCTCTTGATTTTGTGCGCCAGGCTCTCTCCCCGCATCAGCCAGCTGCACACGCAGTATCAGCAGATGCTCAACGTTATGCCGTCGTTTAAAGCTTTGCAGGAAGCTTTATCCGAAGCGATCCTTGCTCAAGAGCCGCAAGGGGAGGCTTCAAAAATTTTATTTGCTCACAGTGTCAGCTTGCAACACGCCTCGTTGCGCTATCCAGGCCAAAAGTTAGATCAAACATCAGATTCAGCATCAGGTTACACACGGGGTCTGCATCAAGTGGATCTTAAGATTGGCAAGGGTCAGATGGTCGCACTGGTCGGTAAGTCGGGTGCGGGGAAAAGTACCCTGGCGGATGTGTTGTCTGGGATTTTAGAGCTGGACTCAGGGGATTTGTGTGTCGATGATCATGTGTTGTCTTTGCCCCATAAGATTGCGTGGCGTAAACAGGTGGGGTATGTGACCCAAGCCCCGTTTTTGTTGAATGACACCGTAGCCAATAATTTACGACTCGCGGATCCTGAGGCTTCAGACCAGGCTTTATGGGCAGTGCTTGAGAGGGCGAAGGCGGATCAGTTTGTCAAAAACCTGCCTCAGGGGTTGGAGACGGAGGTGGGTGGGCAGGGCGCGCAGATCTCAGGGGGTGAGGCGCAGCGCTTGGCGTTGGCACGCGTGCTCTTGCGTGAACCTGAGCTTTTGATTTTAGATGAGGCGACCAGCCATCTTGATGCCTATCATGAAAGTGCGATTCAGGCGGCGATGGAGTCTTTGCGAGGTCAAGTCACGGTGTTGGTGATTGCCCATCGCTTGAGTACGGTGAAAAACGCAGATTGGATTTTTGTCCTAGACCAGGGTGCTCTGGTTCAGAGTGGGACGTGGAAAGATTTAATAGCCCAGCCTGGCGCGTTTCAAGCATTGATGAAATCAGGTGTGGAGACCTTATGAGTTATTTTTATCGAGTCTTTGATTTGGTGTTAAGATCTGAGTTGGAGTGCCCCACGCTCGTGGCGCTGCCCCCTCAGGCGCAGTACGACATTGAGATGACCCTAGGGCCTGTCAAAATGGCGCCTCTGGACAATCCTGAGAAGATCAAATACATGGAAGCCTGCCCACAGGGCATGCGGGTATTTTTCCCTGAGATCATGCGCTCTGCCGTGACGGAAGGCTCGAAGATTGTCATTGAGCCGCTGACAGAGAGCTGGGATCAGCTCCGATTGTTTGCCCTAGGGGCGTCGATGGGTGCGCTGCTGCATCAGCGGGGCTATGCCGTCATTCATGGCAATGCCATTGTGCACAATGACTTGAGCTATGTGTTTGCAGGGCCTTCGGGCATTGGAAAGTCAACGTTGGCAACGGCGTTTCATCAAGCGGGGTTTGGATTGTTGGCAGACGATGTGGTGGCAGTGAGATTTGATGATCAAGGCGCTCCTTGGGCTTTGCCCTCGTATCCTCACGTGAAGCTATGGGAAGATGCCATTGAGGCGTTGTCACTGGATTCCGCTGAGAAATCGCCCCTGTATGATCGCGTGACAAAATTTTCTGTCCCCATGACCGATGCGTTTTATCCTAAACCTTGCCGCTTGGCAGGCTATTATTCTCTGCATAAGACTCCGGGTAAAAGCTTGTATCTAGAGCCTTTGAAGGGCTTTAAAGCCTTTACGGCAATCCAAGAAAATATTTTTCGAGATTATTATCTTGCTGTGATGGGATTGGGCCCTCAGCATTTTACAGTGGGGATGGCCTTGGCAAAAAGGGTTCCAGCGTTTAACCTGTATCGACCTGAGGAAGGATTTTTTACCAATCGTATGGTTGAAGCGTTTCAAAAAGGAGAGCTTGTATGATTCAGCTAGAAGACACCGTGATGCGTCGCCCGGATTTATTGACTTCCGGGATGGAAGATGAAACCGTGATGTTTGATTTAGAGAGCGGCCAGTATTTTGGGATGGATCCTGTGGGATCAGCGATTTGGGAACGCATTGCCAAGCCCATTAAAGTTGTAGAGATGTGTCGGGCTTTACAAGAAGAGTTTGACGTCGACCCTGCAACCTGCCAGAAAGATGTCTTGGCTTTTTTAAACGAGCTCTTTGAAAATCAGTTGGTGCAGCAATGCGTCTAACGAACGCGCTTCAAGGGGTGCAGGTTTTAGGGTGGCTATTGAGTGTGAAGCTCAAAATTGCCTTCTGCTCTTATCAAAAGATCAGACCCAGTTTAGGTGTTCCCATGGGCAAAAACTCTGTTGACAGGAATCCTGCTAGCAAGAATCTTATTTCTCATCTAGACTCGGATTATAACTCAGATTATAACTCAGATTACAGGGAAGCGATTTTAAAAACCCAGCGTCTGATTGCACGCGCTGAGAGAAGACTGCCCTTCAAGTGTCAATGTTTGGTGGTGGCCATTGTGGCCCATCGATTGTTGAAGAGCATGGGGGTGCCCTCTCAGCTGTATTTAGGCGTTGCAAAAGGCCATCTCACCCTCAAAGCCCATGCGTGGGTGCAAGTGGGCGAGGCACCGGTGGTTGGGGTGTCTCAAGGCGTTCCCCTGCATACGGTGGTTCAAGTTTTTGAATAGTGTATTGATATAAAACGGGAGGTCTGGGTTGTTTGCGATTTTTTTCCCTGAGCATCATAGACAATCTCCTGAGGTACTGAAATCGAAGCTTGTTGCATCGGGTTTGGAATGCCTGTATCAAGACGGCGCCAGTGTGATCGGGCGTGTGCCGCGAGACCCTCAGGCGAATATCCAGTATCTTCCTACAGAGACGCCTCATACGTTTTTTCTCAAAGAGGGCCAGGTTTTTAATTTCTCACCCCTCCAGGCGACAGATTTTGAGCGTTATGGTCTCGCGTTAGCGGATAAGATCCGAGGTCAATGCCAATGGCTGGCGTGGGATAAAACGCGCCGTACGCTCTGTATCAGCCAGACGTTAAGTTGTCCGCGCCATGTGTATTACTATCGAGATCACTCAGGGCTGTGTTATCTCGCAACGAGGATGCCCTTGCTTAAAAAAATCCTTCAGCAGAGCACCTCTCAGGCCTTAACTTTGAATCTCAAACGCATTACAGACCTGTTAACGCTGTCAGAATCTTTGGATGACGCGGGATATTATCAAGGGGTTTTTGTTTTAAAAAGCAGTGATATACTCCAGTGGGCCCAGGGGCAATTTTCTAAAGAGGTGTATTGGCACGCGGAGGCAGTGAAGCCGCTCAACTGGGCGCACCGTGAGGCGTATTACGAGGCTTTTCGTGAGAAATTCGCGGGTGTGATCTCCCCCATGCTGTCATTGGGAGGGATTGCCAGTGATCTCAGTGGGGGGTTAGACTCTTCATCGGTTTCGGCAATGGCCGCCCGTCTGTTGCTCAAAGAAGGTCGACGCTTAGATGCATTAGGCGCAGTCCCCAGTGAAGAGCTGGATTTGCCTGAGCGTAAAAACTGGAATGCGGATGATCGAGTGTTGATGAAGGCCATGGCGCATCACGCACCCAATATTGATCTCCACTGGATTTTAGAGAAAGACTTTGATCTCACCCATGTGAAACTCGCCCGTTTTTGTGTGGAACAAGGAGATGGCCCTGTGCGCAATCCCTTAAATATGGGATGGTTCACGGGACGTTATGATTTTTGCAAGCGGCATCATCGTGCCCTGTTGCTCAGTGGTGCCAGCGGGAACCTCACGATCTCTTGGAAAGGCCAGCCTTCAGGGTACTATCTCCAGATGCGTGCGCGTGCAGGGCAGCTGTATCGATGGCTCAAGCAGTTGGGTGCTCCAAATCAGCATTGGTATCAAGACTATTCTCTGGTGAACCCTCACGCCGTCAAGCAGTTCGGTGTCAAGGCGCCTCTGCATACAGGCCCTTTTTGGCAAGCAAGTCATGCCTATGGTGTTGATCTGACCCTGAAACTTTGGGCGCAACTCGGGGGGGCTGTCAGTGCGCTGGATGGGGTGCACGATTGCATCAGCTATGATCCCACGGCCTCGCGTGAGATGATTGAGTTCGCTCTGAGTGTTCCTTCTTGGGTTTATACCCACCAGGGCTGGAATCGTGTCTTGATTCGAGAAGGCATGGGAGATTTGCTGCCTGATATGATTCGCTGGAATAAAACGCGCGGCGAGCAGCATCCTGGCTGGTTTTGGGAGCTGAAAGCCTCGCAGTCTTATTATCTGGAAAGATTAAAATACTGGAAACAACAGGAGCAGGTCGGCCAGTTGATCGATCTAGACCGTGTTGAAAAAACCTTGCACGCGTTGTCACATATAGATCCTTATCAGATAGACCCCTCTCAATTGATCTATGACTATCGTTTAAAGCTGGGCCGTGCGTTGCATATCGCAGACTGGATCGCGCTGCATGATGAGCGATAGCTTTTGAAAATAGCAAACAGAGTTTGCGTTTTTAGGGGAAAATCGCAAAGAGCGTTTGCGTTTTTGGATATAGTATGAGAAAGTGTGCAAGAAGCAAAATGTGAATATGAGAGAAAGCACATGCAGTTATCTCAGGGGCTCTATGCCCGACTCTTGAAAATCGATGGGGCGATGGCGCGCAGTGCCTTTATTTTGGGGCCTCGAGGAACAGGTAAAACTCAGTGGCTCAAGCGGATGTTCCCCACGGCGCTATACATTGACTTGCTGCACTCTGAGACCCATATAGAGCTGCTGGCGAACCCCAGTCGATTAGAAGCGAGGATCCCCACAGCGTTTACAGGATGGGTGATCATTGATGAAATCCAAAAAATTCCAGAATTGCTCAATGAAGTTCACCGTTTGATTGAGCATTTAGGCTATCGATTTCTGTTAACCGGTTCCAGCGCGAGATCCTTGCGTCGTAAGGGCGTGAATCTATTGGCCGGAAGAGCGTTGACTTTTCACATGCATCCGTTAACCATCGAGGAGCTGGGTACCGACTTTGCACTCGAGCATGCGTTGTTGTATGGCATGCTTCCCTCTGTCTGGCAGGCAGAGCGGGACTTGTCATCGCACTATCTCCAGAGTTACGTCCAGACCTATCTTAAAGAAGAAGTGCAGCAAGAAGCGCTGACACGTAACCTTCCCTTGTTTTCAAGATTCTTAACGGCGGCGAGTTTTTCGCAGGGCGAGATCTTGAATTACACGGAAATGGGCCGTGAGATCGGGAGCAATAGACAGACCATCATGAATTTTTTTGATATTCTAGAGGATCTATTGATTGCCGTGCGTTTACCGGTTTTTACAAAACGGGCGAAACGAGAAGTCATTGCGCAATCCAAATTTTATTATTTTGACACGGGAGTCTTTCAAACGCTACGTCCGAAGGGGCTCTTAGATGTGGCCTCTGAAGGCAATGGCCCAGGTCTTGAAACCTTGTTTCTACAGCATGCCAGAGCCTATAATGACTATGACCAGTTGGGGTATGAGTTTTATTATTGGCGTACCCGTACACAATACGAAGTTGATTTTGTGCTGTATGGTGAGCGAGGCTTTTGGGCATTTGAGATTAAGAACAGAAAAACGTTGACAGCGGCGGATTTTAAAGGCCTGCAGTTATTTCTCGAAGACTATCCGATGGCAAAAGCAGTGATGCTGTATGGCGGCATGCGGGAATATTGGGAACGAGATATTCACGTGATGCCGTTTGTCATGGGGTTAAAACAATTACGAGATCAGTTGCATCAAAAGCCACATCAAAAAGAGGTTTAAGCAGAATGCTTAAACCGTCTTCGGCAAATTCCGCGTGGTTTTGAGGATTGCCCAAAAGCCAATAACCAGTATGGCTGCCATGCCTGCGGCGACATCAGAGAAATACCGTGGGGCGACATGATGGGTTAAATTGGCGTGTCCAATCAACAACTCAAGACCCAGGGCGGAGAAGGCAATCCCAAAGCAAGAGACCACTTGGGTGCTGGTGCTGAAAAAGCTGTTGGCCATGCTGCGGTGGGCATCTGGGATATAGTAAAACATCAGGGATGTCATCGAAGCATATTGCGTGGCCGTCAGAAATCCGCTGATAAAGCCCCAGAGACAAAACGCGATAATATTAAAATGTGGAATGATGATCAGTGACAGGGTGCTATAGGAAATCATCAGCAGCAAGGTGTTGCCAGGTAAAACCAGGGCGTAGCCTAGGCGTTCGATCATGCTTTGCAACACAAATTTATTTAAAATATGGCCCGACACCAGAAAGACCAAGACCATCCCTGCTTGTAAAGGCGTATAGCCAAAGGCCAGCTGGAGTAAGAGAGGGATTAAAAAGGGGAAGGCGCTGATGGCCAGGCGGCAGAGGCCGCTCGCGACAAACATGCGCCGAAAGGTTGATTCCTGGAAAATCTTCATATCGAGCATGGGATAGGGAGTTTTGCGCGCGCGTAGCGCATAGAGCCCCAGAAATAGGATCACCAAAGCACTGAGGAGTAATTTGGCAAAAAGCCCTGGTGTGGGCTCTGCAGCGATATCTAACACATACAGCAAGAGCCCCAACCCTAAACCAAACAGCACAAATCCAGGGCCATCGAAGGGCCGATCAATGGGGCGGCCTTTGGCAGGGAAGTATTGTCGGATCATCAAGATGGCAGCCAATCCGACAGGAACATTGATGAAGAAGATCCAGCGCCACGACCAATAGGTGGTGAGCGCACCTCCCAGGACAGGGCCGAGCGCGGGGCCAATCAGGCCCAGGGCTGTCACGCGCATCATGGCGTAGAGCAACCGTTCTTTGTGAAATGTCCTCAGCATCACCAATCGACCGATGGGGGTGGTGAATGACCCTCCAATGCCCTGTAAGACGCGACAGACGACCATGGTGGGGAGATTGTCTGAAAGCCCGCATCCAATAGAGCCTAAAACAAAGATGGCTACAGCAAGGATTAAAATGCGTTGTACGCCAAAGCGATCGGCGATCCAGCCGC